>JBCBDH010000164.1:0-10399 GCA_038529855.1 Bacteroidota bacterium
AAATCGGTTCCTACATTGACCTGTGTCTGAAGATAAACGCGATAAAGTCTTTGTTCCCAATTTCACGACTAAGAGCTCTGGCACTGGGCTGGGGCTGGCCATTTCCAAAAACATCATTGAATCCGTCAATGGCGACATCTACTTTCAGACACAGGTCAATGTAGGAACCGATTTCTTTGTCACCCTTCCCCTAATCGAAGTCAATCAGCTGGAAGAGGTGGATTAATCCCTTTCGAGTCGGCAACCTTTTCTTTTCGCTTTTGTTGCAATTGCTGTGTATTAAGGCAGTGTAATGATCGTAGCATAAAAAGTATTTCCATATGAAAATTGGTGTCATTGGTGCGGGAATTGGCGGCTTGGCTACAGCAGCTAGACTGGCCAGCCGAGGGCACGAGGTGCAGGTATTTGAAGCCAATGCCTATCCAGGTGGTAAACTATCTGAGATTCGCCTGGCGGGCTATCGCTTTGATGCTGGACCTTCGCTTTTTACCATGCCTCATTATGTAGAGGAGCTTTTTAAGGTGGCTGATGTAGATATTAGGGATTATTTTCAGTATGAAGCGCTGCCTTTGATTTGCCAATATTTTTGGGAAGATGGGACAGAGCTTTCGGCCTATGCAGATGTGGAAGCCTTTGGACAAGAGATTGAGAAGAAACTGGGGGTTGCAAGCAATAGATTGAAAAAAGCACTGCACGACAGCGAGCGGAAGTACGATATTTGCGGTCGTATTTTTTTAGAAAAATCATTGCATCGCCTGGATACCTGGACCAATTGGGAGGTTCTAAAAGCCATGCTGAAAATTCCGACGCTCGATATTTTCAGCAGCATGGATCAGGTCAATCGGCGCCAGCTCAAACATCCCAAACTGGTCCAACTGTTTAATCGCTTTGCGACTTATAATGGCTCTAGTCCCTACAAAGCCCCTGGTTTACTCAACATCATCCCTCACTTTGAACACGGTTTTGGAGCCTTTTTCCCAAAAGGAGGCATGCATGCCATCACACAGGCTATTTATCGACTGGCTTTGGATAAGGGGGTCCGCTTTCATTTTAATCAAAAAGTTGATCAAATCGAGGTAGTCAATCGAAGGGTGGAAGGACTGATGGTGAATGGAGAAAGACTAGATTTTGATCAGGTCGTCAGCAATATGGATGTTTACTACACCTACAAAAAATTGCTGCCCAATGTCCAACACCCTGAGAAAACGCTCCGTCAAGATCGCTCTACCTCTGCACTGATTTTTTATTGGGGAATTCAAAAAACCTTTCCCCAACTCCAATTGCACAATATCCTATTCAGTGACGATTACGCAGCTGAGTTTAAAGCCCTGAATGAAGGGCGGCTCTTTGATGATCCAACGGTTTACATCAACATCACGCAAAAATGTCAGCCTGAAGATGCACCAGAGGCTTGTGAAAATTGGTTTACTATGATCAATGTCCCTCACAATAATGGTCAGGATTGGACCCAGTTGATCAAAGCGGCTAGAGCGCGGATGATTCAAAAAATCAGCCGCATACTAAACGTCGATATCGCTCCGCTCATCGCCTGCGAACAAATTCTCGACCCCAGAACCATAGAGAGCAAAACCTCTTCTTATCTGGGCGCCCTATACGGAACCAGCTCCAATAATCGCATGGCAGCCTTTATGCGGCATCCCAATTTTTCCAGAAAGATCGATCACCTGTACTTTTGCGGTGGCAGCGTCCATCCTGGCGGCGGCATTCCTCTTTGCTTGCTATCTGCCAAAATAGTCGACGAATTACTACAAGAGCAAACCCTAACTGTATAATCCATGCTGCGCCTTATTTCTCCTACCACCACCCAAGGTTCTATCGTCATCCTGGCTATTCTCTATACCATAGGCGTCATTGGTATTGGCTGGCCTATTCATCCAGATTTCGCGCTGCTCACTCCCCTCAATCTGCTCTTCTCGCTAGGTCTCATCCTCTGGCATCATCGACCCAAGAACGTGGCTTTGACCTTTTTCCTGGGCATCTGCTATTTGGTGGGCTTTGGCATCGAGTGGTTGGGCGTAGAGACTGGGGTGATCTTTGGGAGTTATCAATATGGACCAGTCCTGGGCTGGAAATTTGGGCATACGCCCTTAATGATTGGCATTAATTGGGTATTATTGGTCTATTGTACAGCCAGTACGCTTAATCATCTGGCCGAAGACTGGCATTGGCTGGTCAAGGCATTCCTTGGTGGGCTGGTCATGGTGAGTCTGGATGTACTGATTGAGCCAGTGGCGATCCATTTTGACTTTTGGTATTGGGAGGGAAATATCGTCCCCATTCGCAATTATGTGATGTGGTTTGTTATTGCCTTTCCACTGCTGGCTTTGGCGCATAAGCTGCTGGGGGCTTTTCAAAACAAAGTAGCTTTTGCCTTGTTAATTATGCAGTTTCTATTTTTTGCCTTACTGGGTATACAGTGGTAAATTGTTTCTACCTTTAAGATGAAAATTAAACTTCTCTAGGACAGAATTCCTGGAATATCCTCATTGGTGCCGCTAAAGCGGCTTATTTTGTTTTACCTCAGGGGCAAGCCCCGAGAAATTCTTTAGATTAAAAATTACCGCATGAATGCTATACTTTATATTGCCGTGACCTTGGCCGCTATCATTGGAATGGAATTCGTAGCCTGGTTTGCGCATAAGTATATTATGCATGGCTTTTTATGGTCCTGGCACGAAGACCACCATAAGCCTCATCACGAAAAAGAGGGCTTTTTTGAAAAGAATGATCTGTTCTTCCTCGTTTTTGCTATTCCAAGTGCTGCCTGTTATATTACAGGGTCTGCGACGCCTCATTTTTGGGTTTTCTTTATCGGTGTTGGTATTTCGGTCTATGGATTGATTTATTTTCTCATCCACGACGTCTATATTCACCAGCGTTTTAAGTGGTTCCGCCAATTAGACAGTACTTATTCTCGGGCGATTCTACGCGCACATGGCGATCACCATGCCAAGCGAACAAAAGAAGGTGGTGTCTCCTTTGGATTACTTTTGGTGAGTGCAAAATATTTCAAAAATCGCAGTGAGTGGAGAAAAAGAGCACAGGTCGCTGAAACAAAGCACTAGATAAGTTGGCTATTTTGTATTTTGAATCCGATATTGTTCTTTATATTTGATTCAGCCTACTGTTGCCTGTTTTGGAAAACAAATTTATAGACAATCTTACCCGCTCCTTCAGTTTGGAACTCCCCAAACTGAATAACATGGATAAATACCTCGATTTCATCATTCCCAAGGTACGCCCATGGGGAGAAGATCTATACGAGACGGCTAATTATGTAGATACCCGCTGGCTGGAAATCAGGGATGATGACGACTTCCACGAATCCGTACTCCATATCTTTCGCGCTGAAGAGGAATATTTGCATTCTATAGATGGCAATATCAGCAGAGGCCAATGGCGCATTCTCTCGCGATCCAATACCCTTATCCTCGAACAACTCATCGACGGCAATGTAGCCAAAAGCGAATTATTCGACTTGGCCTTTATGAATCGAGATTTCTTTATCTTGAAAAAACACGGCGATCAAATCCGCAAAGGACAGAAAAAGTATTTTGTGATGGGACGCGAATCGCTGGTGAGAGGTTTGGAATGGCGAGATACTATGGAATTGCTGTTTAATCGCTACCGCAATAATTCGCAATTTATCGTTTTAGTCGTCATCGTCGTCATTTTACTTGCCCTAATGATCGTCTTCTCTATTCTCTAAAGGGCGAACCCTATCGGAGTGAATTGGCTCACTCCGATAATGGGAGAGCCAATTCATCCCGATAATGGTGAGAGCCAATTCACTCCAACAAAGAGAGCGTCAATTCACCCCGCAAATAATTACTTCAAAAACAGGGTAAACAATTAACCAGCTACCCCTTCCTTCTCCAATGCCTTGAGCATAGTAGCGCCAATCTGCGCAGGAGAGTGAACTACGTGAATGCCGCATTCTTCCATGATCTTCATCTTGGCCTCAGCCGTATCATCTTTGCCCCCTATGATCGCACCAGCATGTCCCATTGTTCTACCTTTTGGCGCAGTTTGGCCAGCGATAAAACCAACAACGGGCTTGGTACCATTTTCCTTCACCCAACGAGCAGCATCTGCCTCCATATTACCACCAATCTCCCCAATCATAATGATGCCTTCCGTCTCAGGATCTTCCATCAGCAACTGAACAGCCTCTTTGGTCGTCGTCCCTACAATAGGATCACCTCCAATACCAATACAAGTAGACTGCCCCAGACCAGCCTTAGTCACCTGATCAACGGCTTCATAAGTCAGTGTCCCAGAGCGAGAAACAATACCTATGGTTCCTTTGCGGTGGATAAAACCAGGCATGATACCGACCTTTGCCTCGTCAGGAGTAATCACACCAGGACAGTTAGGTCCTACCAAACGACAGTCTCTATCGTCGATATATCTCTTCACCTTAGTCATATCCTGAACGGGAATTCCTTCTGTAATACAGATAATTACCTTAATTCCTGCATCAGCAGCTTCCATAATCGCATCAGCGGCAAAGCGGGGAGGAACGAAGATAATAGAAGTATCAGCATGGACTTTTTCAACAGCCTCAGCCACCGTATTAAAGACGGGCTTATCGAGATGGGTTTGACCACCTTTACCAGGGGTGACGCCACCTACGACATTGGTTCCATATTCGATCATTTGCCCAGCGTGGAAAGTACCTTCCTTTCCCGTAAAACCCTGAACAATGATATTGGATGATTTATTGACTAATACAGACATAATATTCTAACAGTTTGATTGATAAGAAGGCGGTTTATTCTTCTACGAAAATGTATACATCTTCGTCTTTCTTTTTCATATAGTAATTTTCTCTAGCAAATTTTTCCTTGTCTCGAATAACGACCTTTGCTTCTTCGCGAACCCCTTCAATTTCTTCACGATAGTAAGCTTTCTCTTGTTCTAATTCGTCAAGGGTACTTTGCAGGCTCCACTGGGTGGTCACATCGTGTTTATCAAAAAAGATCATCCAAGCCACAAAAAAAGTGATCACCAAAAAGTAGCGATTGCGCAATGGCGCTGGAATCTGCTTGATTAAAGGACGGAAGGGATTGTTGCGAACGGCCATATGATTTTGAATTCAGTAGATCAAATATAAGGATTTATTCCCTTATGTTAATGCTTCACAAGCACCCTGCCATATTCCTATTTTAACTTTTATGTCCAAGTAAGGCTTTACCTGGATAAATACCACAGTGCCCCAATTCCTCCTCAATACGTAGCAATTGGTTGTATTTGGCAATGCGATCTGAACGCGAAGCTGATCCCGTCTTGATCTGCCCCGTATTCAAAGCAACCGCCAAATCGGCAATAGTCGTATCTTCTGTCTCACCAGAGCGATGGCTCATCACACAGGTAAATGCATTGCGCTTCGCCAAGCTAACAGCATCAATTGTTTCGGTCAAAGAACCAATCTGATTGACTTTGATCAAAATAGAATTGGCAGAGTCTTCGTCAATTCCCCGCTGCAAACGCTTGGTATTGGTCACAAAGAGATCATCCCCAACGAGCTGAATGCGATCTCCCAAAGTCTTGGTCAATTCTCCCCAGCCCGTCCAATCGTCTTCATGCAAACCATCTTCAATAGAAAGAATAGGATATTTTCCACACCAATCCTTCCAGTAAGCAACCATATCTGAAGAAGACAGTTTATCACCAGTAGATTGGTGGAAATGGTAGACCTTTTCTTCTTCATTGTAAAATTCAGAAGCAGCAGCATCCATAGCAATGACAATATCTTCACCTGGACGATAGCCCGCTTTCTCAATCGCCATCATAATCGTCTGAATCGCTTCTTCATTGGATTTGAGATTGGGAGCAAAGCCGCCTTCATCTCCTACATTGGTCGAATAGCCCTTGGATTTGAGGACACTTTTCAGATGATGAAAAACCTCAACCCCCATACGCAAGCCTTCCGAAAAGAAGTCTGCACCAACAGGCATCACCATAAATTCCTGAAAATCAATACTATTATCCGCATGAGAACCCCCATTGAGAATATTCATCATTGGAACGGGTAAGACATGGGCATTGACCCCTCCAATATAGCGGTACAAAGGCTGTCCAAACTCTTCTGCTGCTGCTTTAGCAACGGCCATAGAAACGCCAAGGATCGCATTGGCTCCCAGCTTAGACTTATTGTTGGTACCATCCAATTCCAACATCAGGTTATCAATGTAGATTTGTTCACTGACCTCTACCCCCAATAACTCTTCTCGGATGATTTCTTCAATGTTCTTACAGGCATTCAATACCCCTTTGCCCAAAAAGCGATCTTTATCGCCATCGCGAAGCTCTACGGCTTCGTATTTTCCAGTAGAAGCGCCAGAGGGAACGGCGGCGCGGCCCATAAAGCCCTCATTGGTAAGGACTTCCACTTCGATCGTTGGATTCCCTCTCGAATCCAGGATTTCTCTGGATCGGATATCGATAATTTCGCTCATAATAAAATTTTAATTAGCCAATTAGTTTGTTGAATTAGTAGTTGCGGTGGTATTGGTTAGGGCCGCTTCTTCGCCAGCCATGAGCTGGACAAACTTTTCAAACAAATAACGGGCATCATGTGGCCCGGGGCAAGCCTCTGGGTGATATTGCACAGAAAAGGCTTTTTTATTTTTTACTCGAATTCCTTCGATCGTATCGTCATTGAGATTGACATGCGTAATTTCTACTTTATCCAGATTTTGCTCAATCACTTCTGGGCTGACCCCAAAACCGTGATTCTGACTGGTAATTTCGCTGCGACCAGTGAGCAAATTTTTAACTGGATGATTGATCCCGCGATGTCCGTGATGCATCTTGTAGGTGGGGATACCTACGGCTAGCGCCAAAATCTGATGTCCTAAGCAGATACCAAACAAGGGATGATCATCAGCCAGGATGGCCTTAGTCGTTTCGACAGCATAATCCATACTGGCTGGGTCGCCAGGACCATTAGACAGAAAATAACCATCAGGATTCCAGGCTTTTAGCTCTTCGTAAGGCGTCCTGGCAGGAAAGACTTTGATATAACAATCGCGAGTACTCATATTTTGGAGAATGCTTCGCTTGATTCCAAAATCCAATGCAGCGACTTTGAATCGGGCATCTGGATTTCCAACCAAATAAGCTTCCTCCGTACTCACTTGCGAAGCCAGTTCCAGCCCCTCCATAGGAGGTACTTTCGACAAATGCTTTTGTAGTTTATTGATGTCTGTAGTCTCTGAGGAGATAATGGCATTCATCGCTCCTTTGTGGCGGATGTGTCGAACGATGGCTCTTGAGTCGACATTAGAGATGCCCACTACGCCTTCTGCTTCAAAATAGTCTTGTATGGATTGATCCGCTACTTCCCGAGAGTACTTATTGGTAAAGTTTTTACAAATCAAACCCGATATTTTCATACCGTTAGATTCTGCTTCGTCGTGCTTGGTTCCGTAATTGCCAATGTGCGCATTGGTTGCCACTAGTATCTGTCCAAAGTAAGAGGGGTCAGTAAATATTTCCTGGTAACCGGTCATTCCTGTATTAAAACAAATCTCACCGGTAGTAGTCCCTATTTTTCCAGCGGCTCTTCCTACGAATACAGTTCCATCTTCAAGAAGCAGCACGGCTGGCTGATGTTGGTTGTTTTTTTTAGACTTAGACATACGCAGACCATTTTTAATTGCTGCAAAGATAGCACTTAGGCGCAAATTCAAAAATTCTCCGAACGATTTCGATTAGTCATTTAGTACATCTAAATCCATGTCGCCATAAAAGCCCAAATCTTCATCCCGCATGATCTTGGTGAGTAAGGCAATCTGCCCTGTATGATAGGAAAAATGCTCTACAACGTGAATCACAATGGCCACTCCCGTCATCTGAAAACCCTGGACGCTTCGCACGCGCAGCAAGTCCAATTCAGCAGCAGCTCGCAGGACCCTAAAGGCTCCCTGTACCACTTCCTCGATGAGGAGATAAAGGCTTTCTTTATCATAGGTATCTCTGGCACTAAATTCCTTGGAACGCTGGCGGGTATCTGGCTGCCGACCAATACCCGATTGAATGTACTGGCGAATATTTCCACAAAGATGTAGGATCAAATTTCCAATACTATTACTGGAATCATTGGGTGCTTTCCAAAGCTCCTCCTCACTAATTCGCTCCAAACAGTTTTTGATCCGTGGGAGGTTCAGGTCCATGTGGTGAATGGATTGCTCAATGAAAGTCTGGAAGAAGATCATAGAAAGAAGTTTTAAAACAGGTTATTTATTTCTGGCCAGGCGAACCAAGTCGCTGTTTCCTATCGCTAGCTGAAGTGCTGGACTAAGCGGATAGAAAGACCAACGCATTGGCCAATTATAGCTCGCCCCTGCTGCCAATTCGCGATAAGCGCCTTGTACTTCCACTTCCATAAAGGGCTTTTCTGGCGAAACATAGATGGGAATCTCTCCTTCTCCAGGAGCGGCAGCGATGAGCGGAATATCCTCAAAGGATTTAACCCAAAGCACCGCTCCACTAGCATGGGCCAACCAACCTTCTCCCCCATCTGCTATACTCAATTGGTGCTGACTCGTCGTATCCTCCGCCTGATTAGCATACCAATAAACCCCCTCCCGCAACTCATAATCAATTCCTTTGCTAAATCCTTTGAGTTGTGGCTCATTTTCCCCCTTTGGAAAAAAGGTCAAACCGCCTTTGGGCACTCGACTAATCTCCCAGGGCGCCACTCCTCTACTGCTATCGCCTTGGTTATGGATTTGATAAGTCAGTAAAAGCGAAGTATCGCGAGTATCCAAAAATATTTTCTTAGTAAAAACCAATCCCTGTAAAGAATCGACTTGGCTAGTCAGAACAAGGGTATCGCCTACTTGCTGAGCAGCATAGGCTTTTGAATCCAGCGCAGCGGGAGGAGGCCAGGACCAAACGGCTTGGGGGCTGGGCCAAAAAGTGGAGCCATGCCCCAAATCCCCCAATTCTGGGCCAGTCATTAAGGATTGCCCCTTATAGATAAGACCGCTGATTCGCCCACCTAGTTGAGGTTTTATCTCCACTTGAAGCGGGCCGTATTCCATCAGATAGGTTCCATCATTCCCTTCGCTAATGGCAACTTGCTCCTTGGGAGGTGCTGATGTACAAGCAATAAAACAAAGAAGGAAATACCCTAAAACAATGCGGAATGGATTCATTTATTTTGGATTACGTACCAAATTAAAACTACATGTACCATCAATCTTTTGCTATCAAGCCAGGATATCTTTAACCACCTTGCCGTGGACATCTGTGAGGCGATAGCGACGTCCCTGAAATTTAAAGGTCAGCCTTTCGTGGTCGATGCCCAACAGATGCAGTAAAGTTGCTTGAAAATCATGGACATGCACGGGGTCTTTGACCACATTATAACCAAATTCATCTGTTTGCCCATAGCTTATGCCTTTTTTCACTCCCGCTCCCGCCATCCAAAGGCTAAAACATCGCGGATGATGGTCTCGTCCATAATTATCTTTTTGCAGTTTGCCTTGAGAATAATTGGTCCGTCCAAATTCTCCACCCCAAACGACCAGGGTATCTTCCAACAAACCCCGCTGCTTTAAATCTTTAATCAGCGCAGCGGAAGCCTGATCCACATCGCGAGCCTGTTTGGCTATTTCTGTAGGCAAATTACTATGTTGATCCCATCCCATATGGTACAACTGTACAAATTTAACGTCCCGCTCTGCCAATCGACGAGCGAGTAAACAATTGGCCGCAAAAGTACCTGGAATTCGCGCATCCTTGCCATAAAGATCAAAGATGTAATCTGGCTCATCGTCCAAACTCATCGTATCTGGCACCGAACTTTGCATTCGATAAGCCATTTCGTACTGCGCAATCCGCGTAGCAATCTCTGGGTCACCCCACTGCTCCAATTGCTGCTCCTGCATCTTCTGCAGATAGTCCAGCATCCTCCTACGATTCGTTGGGTCAATCCCATCTGGATTATTGAGGTACAAAACGGGATCTTTCCCCGAGCGAAACTGCACTCCCTGATGAATAGAAGGCAAAAAGCCATTTCCCCACAAGCGCGAATACAAGGGTTGTCCCCCCTCTTTCCCCCTGGAAATCAATACGACAAAAGCGGGTAAATCCTGATTATCAGAGCCCAAACCATAACTCAGCCAAGAGCCAATACTTGGCCGCCCAGCATGTTGCGATCCCGTCTGGATAAAGGTCACGGCAGGATCGTGATTGATCGCCTCTGTATACATCGAACGAATCACACACAGCTCATCCACAACCGAAGCCGTATGTGGCAATAGCTCACTCATCCAGGTCCCATTTTGACCATATTGCTTAAAATCATAGTAAGAACCCGCCAATGGAAAACGCTTTTGCCCAGAGGTCATCCCCGTCAGCCGCT
>JBCBDH010000165.1:0-10393 GCA_038529855.1 Bacteroidota bacterium
AAAAACCCAAAAATAACCAGGCTGATACGCGAAATGAGCTAAATAGATAGACCACCAAAATCTTAACCTTTGAGCTGGGAAACATAATCAAATAAGCCCCCAATACCGCAGAGATGGCTCCGCTCGCCCCTACACTTGGAATAGAACCTGGACAAGGAGGTATACTCCCTTCACAAGCAATACTCCCCCCGCAAGGCATACAACAATCTACCAATTCTGCTCCCACACTAAAGTAAATATGGGCAGCAGAAGCCGCTAATCCACCAAGCAGGTAAAATAGCAAGAAAGGCAGATTGCCTACCGTCGCCTCAATATTATCCGCAAAAACCCACAGAAAAAGCATATTTCCGATCAAATGCATCCACCCGCCATGCATAAACATACTCGTAAATAAGGTAAAGTAATCCTGCCCATTGACGATCTCCATCGGAATGGTGCCATATTCACAGATCAAAGCATTGGGTTGGCTCAGCTGATACAGAAAGAAAAGAATATTCAAAACCAAAAAGCTGTAGCTAAAGATCGGCTTATGTCCGCCCTCTACCTGATCGTCGCCAATAGGAAAAATCATGATGTATGCTGTTGATTGATCGGAAGATACCGAATCGAAGCTAAAAAGGAGGAATTTACCCCTATTTTAATGCATAGGCCCGAAAATATAGACACTCTTCTATGATTTCCTGATAAAAATCAGTGCCATTATAGTCGTTTTTTAATAGCTCGAAGTAAGTGCGGTACTTGGCTGGAGGATTGGGCATATTTCCGCTGTAGGGATAATAATCGCAATCCTTGCTGATGTAATAATTGTTGAGCTGGCATTTGGCCGCCATGAAAGCCGCTTTGGCCGCTAATTCAGCATCCTTACTTAAATCAATGACTTTATCGTAATAAAACAGGGCCTTACTCATATCCGTATATTCTCGATTGCCATAGGGCGCCTCCCAAGACCAAAAGGGATAAACCTGGTCTTTGTCGTATCGCCAATTGCTCCCCCCTCTGACCTGATCAAAAAAGGACCAGGAATGACCAAAATAGGAAAGGTTGTAGTAGGCATTACCCAAGCTGTACAAATAATAAGGACCACGATCAAAATTGGCCTTAGCCTGGTACTCCAATTCAAAGATGCGCTGGATGAATTCAATCTTGTTGTAAGTAGGTAGCGAGTCGCCATCTACATGTTCTACCTTGCAGTGGCGGCAGTCATGGAGGAGTGGGTAAAAGGGATTGTTGGGGTACTTTTCCCGATTTTGATAGGGAATCTCTTTGAATACTTCCACAGCCGCTTCCAATTGCCCTCGATGAAAAAGAAGATTGCCCTTCATCTCCAATAAGTCATTCAATATATTGACCTGATTAGAGTCGATGATCATGGCCTCTTCCAAAGCACTTTTTTCTGGTTTTCGGCAAATACTGATGAGGTCTTCTATGATGTCGATTTGTGGATTGAGTTTTAAAGAGGCCAAGGTGTAATGCGCCCGAAAGCTCAAACCAGGATGCCCCTCTTGCGAATAGAGCTGCCCAATCCGATCATTGATAAAATCTGGAAAGCTAGGATAGGCTTTGTACAAGGGATTATCCTTCATAATCGCATATATCTCCTCCTCATTGTCATAATCCATTACTTCATAAAGCTGAACTTTTAAGGCCAATTGCATAGCCGCTAATTGATCTTTGAGGGTGTCGTTGACTACTTCCCGCTCCGCTTCTGCCAGCGTTCTTTCAGCCTCATAGAGATCATTGGCCAAAAAGGCGAGATAGCCCTCTGCTATTTTCCAAAGCTCAGGTCGCTCTACCTTTCGCTCCTTCGCACATCGCCGCGCAAAAGTCTGCAAAGGAATCAGTCGCTTCCCCGCATCCTTTCTCGGCAATTGATGAAAGCGTTCATTATAATGGCGCCGATCATTAAAGGCTAAACCCAGAAAATCCTTCTCCAATTTTTTGATCTCCCTCACCAGCAATAGCTCCAGGTATTCGTTTCTAGGGTCTAGTTCATAGATATTATTCATCTCCTCAGCCGTGCGAATGCTTTCATTTCGAGCGCGAAGCGCATAGAGCATAGCCCGCTCCTCATCGTCCTTACACATCAAGAGCAATTGGTACCAATCCTCATCACTCGCTACGTAAAAACTCCGATAGGCCTGCTCTCTTTTACTTGGACAATTCTTGAAAATCTGCAAATAGCGATAAGCTGCCTCCAATTTTTGTCCAGTAGATTTCATCGCCCCAGCCTCATGCCCCAAAATCCAATAGCGAATCAAGCTTTCACCATAATCAATACGAGGTAGTAGGCGATTGGTCAGATCAAGTGTTTGCTCGTAATCCTTACTGTAATGAGCCAGTCGAATCATTTGGAAGGCATAGCGCAGGCGTAGGTATTGCGATTTGGTTTTGCTAAAAGTTTTGAGTCCTTGGCGAATCAATCTTTTCATCTCCATCTCTTTTCTTTCTGGATCATCTTTCCAGACATTGCTCTCTGGGATGACATAATCCTCACAGGTTTTGGCATAAATTAGATAGTCAACCGTCTCTGAGCATTTATTGCGTTTGAGGTAAAGCGCGAAAGTGTTTTTGCTTAGTTTAAAAGGGAGGGGCATATTTTTGCTTCTGACTGCCGTTCTCAGCAGTTCCAATTGCCCTTTAGGGGTTTTATAGATGACTTGGTAGAGGTCCTGAAGTTTGGGTTGCTCGCAAAAGATGCTTTTCCATTCGTCCAAATTACCGCGAATTTGCTGGCTTCGCGCATTTTTATAATAATCGTATACTTCTTCAAAACGCAGAAAGTAAGGCGAAAAGGAGGAGGTATCTTCGACAATATCATTGCGAATAAAGCTATAGCCTTCAAATTCAGGTTCAAGTGGCCCACAGGCTTCAGAAAAGGTATTGGGAAGCAGTGAAAATAGGGCGCTGAGGAGAACAACAAGGAAGCAATTTTTTCCAGACATGGCAGTAAAGATAAATATATTGATTTACTCCATTCTCCTAAGCACCTCCTCCAAAAGAGTAGGAGGGTAGGGAGAGAGCATCATCGCATCAAGATGATAAAAAACCACTGAAAAGGGGGCATTTGCCCTGTTTTTTTTGAGTAGTTCAGCCGCTTCCAGCAAATCCTGCTCAGCAATGCTTTCCAATCGAATTCGATCCCCACGGTATAAATAATGCCCATTTAAATAAGTGTTTCGGACTACTTCATAGCGCTGGGCTGATAAAGAACGAAAGCGGCTGGTATCCACTAGGGCATTTACATCGAGTCCATTGACCAAATGCAGCAAGTCATCATCTCGAAAGACGATTCCCCATCGGAAAAGGGGAAGGGCTATATCCAAAGGTAGTGGGTACTTGGGCAGCGGCCCTAGATAGGCTTGTGCTGTTCTCAAATCGAGTATGGAGTTTTCTGTCGGCCACTGATCGACTTCCCCCGTATTGTAAAACATCAACATGCCCCTCGCCACAGGAGGAATACCTGTTTGTCGAGCGTATTTGATTTGATGCAGACGGATGGTAGCAGACAATTGAACGCTATCTCCCAATTCGGAAGCTAGTAGTTCCAATAGGCGAAAATAATTGGCTCGACTTTTCCCTGACCAATCGCAATCGAGCTGAAATTCTTTAAGCGTATGCCGTGGAAATCCTTTCCAAAGGGAAGAGAGCTTTTGGGCGATATTTTGGGCCAATTCAGGAAGTGCTTCTGGTGGCAATTGGAGCATACAGCGATTGGTGATAAAAATCGTAGGAATGACCTGTAGGCTATCTGGAATTGGATGAGCAAGGCTCAATACTGCCAATGGAACGGCCATACGACGCGTATCATCCCAGTCGATGTCAAAAAAGCGGAGGTAAAGTTTTTGGCTCTGCAAATGGGAGAGGTAGGCGGATGCTGTGCTGTCGATTTCCAGATAGCTTTTCCAATGGTAAAAACCGTTTTGCACCATTATTGGCTTAGAGGAGGGGGACTGACAGTTGATCCCGCCAAGCAGAAGACTCGCCAAAAGAAATAGGTTGAATACTCCCCGCATCTTCATTGTATTAAACCAATCCCTCGCGAATCAGATCGTGCAGATGGACAAAACCCAGATAGATCTGTTGTTTATCGGTGACAATGAGTTGAGTAATGCTCAATGCACGCATTTTTTCTAAAGCACTGACGGCAAGTTCATCAGATTGAATCGTTTTTGGAGCATGGGTCATGATGTCATAGGCAGTGAGTTGATCGATGCGGCCACCGCGTTTGAGCATTCGCCGAAGATCGCCGTCAGTGATGATGCCAATGAGCTCGCCTGATGGAGCAATAACGGCTGTAGCCCCTAGGCTTTTACTGGTCATTTCGATGATGGTATCGCGGATACTGGCATTGGGAAGGACATGGGGTTTGGCATTATTGGGGTAGAGGTCTTTGACGCGTAGATAGAGCTGTTTGCCCAGCATTCCGCCAGGGTGGAATTGGGCAAAATCGGCTGGACTAAAGCCGCGAAGCGCAAGCAAAGCAGTAGCCAAGGCATCGCCCATCGCCATTTGTGCAGTGGTGCTGGCCGTAGGCGCCAGATTGTTGGGGTCAGCCTCTTGGCTAATGGGGGTATGTAAAACGTATTCCGCTTGTCGGCCAAGAAAGGATTGGCGCTGGCTGACCATTCCAATAATTGGATAGCCCAATTGACGAAGAAAGGGTAGGAGTACCTTAATCTCTGCCGTATCGCCACTTTTGGAAATACAGAGGACCATATCGCCAGTTCTAATCATTCCGATATCGCCGTGAACCGCATCAGCGGCATGCATAAATATAGCGGGAGTACCCGTTGAATTGAGCGTCGCGGCGACCTTTTGCGCGACCAGTGCACTTTTGCCTACACCACTCACAATAAGGCGTCCAGGGGATTCGTATATAGCTTCTACACAGGCACAAAAATCGTCGTCGATACTGGCCAGTAGGGCTTCCAAAGTAGCCATTTCAATCGCTAAAGTTTGGCGAGCAATTGTTTTAATTTTTGTTTTCAAATCCACAATAAATTATGTATTTTTGACAGCTTTTTGAAAAGCAGGTATCAGTGTAGCCTCCCAATGCTAGTGGATATTAAAATCCAAATCATCCTTAAAAACCATCTTGGCAAAGCATCTTTTTTGAAGAAACGATGTTACAGTTATTCAAAGGATTAAGATTTTTTTGCTTATATTTAATCAATAAGCTCTCGGTTTTAACCCCCTGATACCTCTGATACTACGCTACATTCACAAATGTATATTATTCAAAAGAAATGTAGAGAATGATTTCAACGAACGAATCCTTAAGAGAATCTCTTCAAAGATATTTCGGTTTCAATACCTTTAAAGGTAATCAAGAAAAAATAATTCAGAGCGTCCTGGAAGGCAAAGATACATTTGTCATCATGCCTACTGGTGGTGGTAAATCCCTTTGTTATCAATTGCCCGCCTTAATGATGGAAGGCACCGCTATTGTCATCTCTCCACTCATTGCACTGATGAAAAATCAAGTGGATTCCATTCGCGGCTATAGCCAAAATGATGAGGTCGCCCACTTCTTGAATTCTTCGCTGACCAAAGCGCAGATGAAAAAGGTAAAAAGCGATATCATGGATGGCAAAACTAAGCTCCTCTTTATCGCTCCCGAAACCTTGACGAAGGACGAAAATATTGAATTCTTCAAGCAGGTCAATCTCTCTTTTGTCGCCGTTGATGAGGCGCATTGTATCTCAGAGTGGGGTCACGACTTTCGCCCGGAATATCGCCGCATCCGCACTATGATCGATTCGATCAATCGCGATATTCCTATTATTGCCCTGACGGCTACGGCCACTCCTAAGGTAAGGGTCGATATCATCAAAAACCTGAATATGGATCAGGTGCACAGCTATGTGTCTTCCTTTAATCGAGATAACCTTTATTATGAAATAAGACCCAAAGGTAAAAAGGAGCAAACGGTCAAACAGATCATACAAATCGTCCGTAAAGGCATGTCTGGCAAATCTGGCATCATCTATGTGCAAAGCCGCAAATCTGCCGAAGAAATCGCTCGCTTGCTCGTAGTCAATGATGTCAAAGCCGCCCCTTATCACGCTGGCCTGGATGCGAAGACTCGCTCTCGCACTCAGGATGACTTTCTGATGGAAGAGGTCGACGTCATTGTAGCAACCATCGCCTTTGGAATGGGAATCGACAAGCCCGATGTCCGCTTTGTCATTCACTACGATATTCCCAAGAGTATAGAAAATTATTATCAGGAAACCGGTCGTGCAGGGCGTGATGGTTTGGAAGGACATTGCGTAGCTTTCTATTCCTATAAAGATATTTTGCGACTAGAAAAGTTTTTGCGCGATAAGCCCGTAGCTGAACGCGAAATGGGTGCTCAATTGATGCAAGAAATCATTGCGTATTCGGAAACTACTTCCTGTCGTCGTCGCTTCCTTCTCCACTATTTTGGAGAAGATTTCGATGAGACAGACTGTGAAAAAATGTGCGATAATTGTCGACATCCCAAGGAAAAAGTACCCATCCGTAAAGAAATGCTGGAAGGATTAGGTAGTATTCTCCAACTCAACGAAAATTACGGGATCAAAATGCTGGTCGATTTTATGTTGGGAAAGAAGACCAAAGAGATGCAGGATTATGGCCACGATCAGCTTTCGCTTTATGGAGCTGGAAAAGATAAAGACGAGACCTTTTGGCACTCCGTTTATCGCCACGCTTTACTGCATAATTTCCTATATAAGGATATTGAAAATTATGGCCTCCTTAAATTTACAGAACGAGGCCATGATTACCTCAAAAATTCCTACGAGATCGAAATTCCACTCAACCATAATTTTGATCAGGAAGTAGTAGACTACGAAGCTACCGCTTCCAATAAAACGGCTGTCCTCGACCAAGTCCTGATGAATCTACTCAAGGATTTGCGAAAGAAACTTGCCAAGGAAAAGGGTATTCCTCCCTTCGTTATATTCCAAGATCCTTCGCTGGAAGATATGGCTACGCAGTATCCGGGAACGATGGATGACATGACCAACATCACTGGTGTAAGTAAAGGGAAAGCGCTCCGCTATGGACGTCCTTTTGTCAAGCTTATAGCTGCCTATGTCGAGGCCAATGAAATAGAACGTCCCTCTGATTTTGTGGTCAAGCAAGTAGCTAATAAATCCAAAGTTAAAGTCAATATCATCCAAAGCATTGATCGCAAAATTCCTTTATACGACATTGCCTCTTCCAATGGAATGTCTATGGAAGATTTACTCCATGAGTTGGATATGATCGTTGTATCTGGCACCAAAGTCAATATTGATTATTTTATTGACGACAATGTAGATGAAGTCTCTAAAGATGACATCTACGACTACTTCATGGAAGCCGAATCAGATTCCATCAATGAAGCTTTTGACGAACTGCGAGAAGAGGATATTACTATGGAGGAGATTCAAATGGTTCGCATTAAGTTTCTTTCTGAAATGGCGAACTAGATATGAGAATCATTATCATCAATGGCCCCAATTTGAATTTATTGGGGCATCGAGAGCCTCACATCTATGGTGACCAATCTTTTGATCAGTATTTTCGAAGCCTACGAGATCAATACCACACGGTTGATTTGATCTATTTTCAATCCAATTCAGAAGGTGCTTTGATTGATAAATTACACGAAGAAGGCTTTAAGGCAGATGGAATCATTTTTAATGCAGGGGCCTATACCCATACTTCCGTGGCGATTGCAGATGCCATTGCAGCGATCAATAGCCCTGTGATTGAAGTGCATATCTCCAATGTCTATGCCCGAGAGGCATTTCGCCATCATTCTTATCTCTCTCCTCATTGTCAGGGTAGTATTGTGGGAATGGGGCTAAAAGGTTATGAATTGGCCTTACAATTTTTGATAGAGTCCCCAGAAGCTAAGGGCTGATTTAAGGAGAAATAGCAGGGGCGATAACATTGATATCTACTGCTCGCAACCAACGTCTTTTGCCCAATCGATGGGTTTTTCTGCGAAAGATTTTTCTGATTAGCCAACCTGTAGCAAAAGCTACTGCGGGAACAATAGCCGTTCCCCAAGTCAATTCCCAACCAAAAACAGTTCCTGCCAACGAAAAGAATGCGTAACCAACCCCAAATACATAAAGGCTTCTAGCTATATTGGAGGACCAACGGGCATTAGGATAAGTGCGTAGAGCATCTATATCTTCTATTTTGACTGCTCTATTTTCAAAAACGATGATTTTTTCATCCACCAGAATATCCCGAATCACATCCTTATACCAATAGCGCTTATCGTCCTTTAGCCGAAAGGTTAATCGCTCGCCAATATAAAATTTTTGGGATTCCACTTTACCATAGCGTTCGAGCTGAATAAATTTCTGTCCCAAAAGAGACGGGCTAAGAATCAATAAGAGTAGGGGGAGCAAAAACAGTCGCATGTCGTAAGGGGGATTCAGTTCTTCGAAATATACCAAAAAAACGCCAGTTAAGACCTGCTTATTACGGTGCTTTAGCAATATAAGTCGATAGTCGTTCCAATGTGCGAATCATAGCGCTTTCAATAGTAGCGTAATCCACTATTTCTCGGCCGATATAGATAAACATAAGGGCATAAGATTGGTCTGTTGCCGTGGTGAAAGGCTTCAGTAAATGTCTATTCAAGCGATAAGCTTCCCGAATGCGACGTCGAAGTCGATTGCGATGAACGGCTTTGGGAAAGTGACGTTTGGGAACGCTTAGGGCGAATTGTGGTGGAGCTGAACTTGATGCTTCGGGGATGGGTATCCAAACTAATCGAAGTGGATAGACCTTAAAAGAATGGCCTTTTTTGAATAAAAGCCGAATGATCGTACGACTTTTGAGATGCTCTTCGCGAGGAAATCGAAAATCCATTATGTACAAAAAAGGAAGAGCATAGAAGAAATTAATCCAAGATCAAAAGGTGGGAAAGGATAAAGAAATCCTGCGTAGCTCGACTCGGAAGGCGATGCTCAAACCTTACCGGTCGATTAGCATGAGGTCAAACTACTTGAGTCGTCTCTGGTCCGAAACCGTTAATCTCGCACGGCCTTTTGCCCGGCGACGTGCCAGTACCTTACGGCCATTCTTACTGCTCATACGGGTGCGGAAACCATGCTTATTGGCCCGCTTTCTTCTCGATGGTTGATAAGTTCTTTTCATTTTTCTCCGCTTTATCTCCTTTTGGAGGATAAGGTCATTAAAAAGTGGGACAAAGGTAAACTAAATTTGGGAATTAGACAATAAGGAAACTCAAATTATTCAAGTGGCTTTTCCTCTACACTATCCTAATGATAATGAACAGATTATAAATAGTCCTCATAATTTTTTAAATTTATGAATAACAAACGATACTGCTCAAAAATCGTTAGGTGCCCGTATCGGTAATTTGATACCTGGTTCCTATCTGTTTTTGGGAAAACCAATTTTTTGAACAAAAACAATTTTCAACTATGGGTTTATTCGATTTTATCAAAGGTGTATTTGGGGCGGCTAAGGAAACCGCCGACAAAACCGGTAGTAATGCTGCCAATGCAACAGGCAGTGTATTAGAAAAGGCGAGGGATATGGCCAGTGATGTAGTGGAGAAGGCCGAAGATTTTGCAGAAAATGCCGTAGAACAGGCCAAAGAAGTTGTAGGAGATGTTATGGAAAAAGCGGAGGATGTAGCAGAACAGGCTAAGGACATGGCGGGAGATGCCATAGAAAAGGTGAGCGATGTTGCAGATACAGTTAAGGACGCCGCAGGGGATGCAGTTGAACAAGCAGTAGAAAAAGCAGGAGATATAACAGAGAGTGCAAAAAGTATAGCAGGTGATGCAGTAGCATCTGCAAAGGGAGTTGCGGGAAGTGCCATGGAAAAGGCAAGTGAAATGGCAGAGACTGCCAAGAGCGCCGCTGGTGATGCGATGGAAACAGCTAAAGATGCTGCAAGTGGTGCCATGGAAAAGGCAAGTGAAATGGCGGAGAGTGCTAAGAGCGTTGCAGATGATGCGGTGGAAACAGCTAAAGATGCTGCAAGCGGTGCCATGGAAAAAGCAAATGAGATGGCGGCCAATGCCAAGAGCGCTGCAGGTGATGCTATGGAAACGGCTAAAGATGCTGCTGGCGATGCCATGGAAAAAGCAGGAGATATGGCAGAGAATGCCAAAAGTGCGGTTGGTGATGCAGTAAAAACAGCTAAAGATACAGCAAGTGATGCAGCGGGTAAAGTAGCTGATTCGGCCAAAGAGGCTGCTGATTCAGCTAAAAAAGCAGGGGAAGACCTCGCTGATAAAGCTGGAGATATTGTCGACGCTTAAAAAATTATTTGCTGAAAAGTAAATACGTAAGGAGTTATTAGCTATCAGCTCTTACGACACAAAAGCCATTCTTGCAAAAAGAGTGGCTTTTTGAGTCCTAATGG
>JBCBDH010000166.1:0-10390 GCA_038529855.1 Bacteroidota bacterium
AGGATTACCTAAGGTGAGTTGGAGGGGATTGCTATTGTCTACTACGTTTTGCAATTGCTCGATAGAAGGGGCCGTAGTGCTACTGCGGTAAATCAAGCGGAAGTTTTCTTGACCAGATACGCGCCAACGCATCATGGCGAAGGGAAGGAGGTTAATGAAGCGACGATCGGTTTCCTGTATTTGTGGAAACTGCTGCTTATTTTCTTGTTTGGCCCATTGGAAGGATAGGCGGGTAATCAGCATAAATTGTCGGCCCTTGCGAAAGTTAAAGCCTGCGCTCCACTGTTGGGTCCAGTACTGATTGTCAAAAGTATTACTCAAAGATTCGTTTAAGACACCTTGTTCTTCTTGACCCTCTTCTACATCAAACACTTCTTTTTGAGCATCTTCCAAATCTACAGCTGCTCGATAATTGAGCATCAACATACTCTTTTGGCCGATGGGTTCGGTATAGGTGAGGTTGGCGGAATGATTCCAGCCTTTGACATCGAGCAGACTTTCTTGATCTAGCGTATCAGCCAGGGTCGTTTGTTGAGGGAAAAGATTTTCAGCGTACAAATCGCTATCGCCACCTTGCTCTTCATAAGCACTGCGGAGCTTGACGGAAAAGGTCCGTCTTTCTTTATCAAAACGATGGCGATACAGCAAGCTATTGCTGCCACTTAGGGCAGACAGATTGGACTGGTAGAGATTATTGGTTTGATTGAGCAAATCACTAGTCAAGAGCGTCTGGCCAAAAGTACTGGATTGGCCTTCATTGCCCTGCCAGGACAATTGGGGGCGGAGGACAATGGAATTGGCGGGGTCAATGGTATATTCCAAACGCGCATTAAAGCGATGATTTTGGTTTTGGCTATTGGCTTTATAGTCCTCGCGGTATTGCTCCTGCGTTTCTTCCGCATCCACAAATAGCCGATCGCTGATTTGCGCTGATTCATTATCGCTGTAATTAAAAAAGTAGCTGGCACTGACTTCCCATTTAGCAGCCCAAAGATCGCTGTAATTAATCCCCAAGGCATGGGTTTGGCTAATGCCCTCGGCCTGTTCCACCAGAAAATCATTGATACTGCCTCCACTCGAACGACTGCCTCTTCTTCCCGAACCTCCCCCCATTCGCGGCCCGCGTCTTTGTCGATTGCTGTTGCTGACTACCCCGAGAAGGTCTTCTGTTGTGAAATTTTGCTGGTTGATGTTATTGGACTGACCGATTAAGGAGAGGCGTCTATTGCCATCGAAGAGGCTCATATTGCCACCACTTTGGTATTTTTCCTCATAGCCTATACCCGCATAGGCATTGCCAAATTGTCCATTTCTTTTGTCGCTACGGGTAATAATATTAATGGTTTTGCTCGTCTCTCCATCATCAAAACCCGTAAACTGCGCTTGCTCGCTTTTTTGATCAAAAACCTGAATTTTGTCAATGACTTCAGCAGGTAGATTGCGAAGGGCGGCCTTGGGATCATTGCCAAAAAAGGGTCGACCATCAACTAGGACCTCCTTGACTTCCTCTCCTTGTGCCTGTAATTTTCCATCTTCGACGACGACTCCTGGCATCTTACTCACCAATTCCTCAGCTGTTGAATTTTTAAGCGTCTTGAAAGCTTCCGCATTATACTGTGTGGTATCGCCTTTTTGAACCGCTAAAGGAATCTTTTCTTTGACTTCCACCTCATCGAGTTCTACAGCAGCGGGGGACAAGGTCAAGGTACCAAGATCGAGCGCACTGGACTTTAAGGTCACTTCCTGTTGGAGATCGCGATAACCCAGGAATTGAACGATCAGTCGATAGCCTCCTTGTTCGACTTCCTCAAACTGGAAAAATCCATCTGTACCACTAACTTGATCTTGAACGACTTCCCCCCAGGGATATTGGAGAGAGAGATGAGCACCAGGTAGCCCTAGACCGTCCTGGTCGATGATTTGGCCACTCAGTGATAACTGCTGAGCACCTAGTGGGAGGGCCAATAAACCGATGAATAGAAGAATAGGTAAACGCATAAACCTGTTCCCTTTCCCAGTACCTTAGCCTTTGTGGAAAAGGGAACCAGGTTTATGGATTTGAACTATATTATTGACAAAAAACCATTTTCACGTGTCATCGTGATCTAGAGCTTATTGCTCTTCTGATCCTTCCTCAGGGGCATTCTCTGGTGCTGGAGGTGGCTTCTTCTTTCCTTTCTTGCCCTTTTTTCCTTTCTTTCCTTTAGCGCCTTGCTGGCGGCGCATCTCTTCTAGAAGCACCCATTGCTTAAATTGATCTTCAGTAAGTACTTCTTGCAGGGCAGTCTTGTGTTCGTCGCGGATGCTGGTCATGGTGGCCTTCATCTGTTCGCGGTCGCCTTTAGCTTCTACTCTGGCAGCCTTCATTTTCTGTGCGGTAGCTAGGTTGATATCACCAACTTTGCTCGATTGCGCCTCAGACAGGGATAATTTCTCTGTCATTTGTTTGGTCTGGCGCTCGGCACGGACTTCTGGGTCTACATTTCTACCTTCTGGTTTTTGAGCCATGACTAGCTGGCCGGTCAGACAGAACAGGCAAAGTAGCAGAAACATTCTAGGATTACTTTTCATGTTGTTTGGTTGTTTTTTGTAGCGAACTCAATCGCTGGTCTAAAATTGAAGGATAATCATTGCGATCACTAATCTATTCAATGAACGCAATAATAAAATCAATGAATCTTGTCTTTGAATGAGATTATTGGGATGGGTTTAATCAATGAGACAAATTTAACGAAAAATTAAGTGAAATACCGTTCGAGGTGATTTTCTACGGCGAAATATTGAGATAATACTATGATTCGTTGATCATAATTGTAGCTTCATGTAGCTTTTAACAAATTTGGAGAATGAAATGGTCTGAATCTAAAAGCATCTGGCTACAGGTTCTCTTTTGGGGAAGTATCTGGGCCCTGCTCCCCGTGCTGTTTAGCATTGGTTTTGAAAGCCCTACTGGAATGTTGACTAGAGGGCTATCCATCGGACTTGCAGTGGGTTTAGCGGTTTACATCAACCTGTCGTACTTACTTCCACGTTATTTTTATCAAAAGAAATACCTCCAATATCTCGGCTGGTGCCTATTATTGATTATCCTTATTGTAGGGGTCATGGTCACTCAAAATGATCCCATTCGTCAATCTAAAATAGCCAATAGAATGACGAATGGCATGCCGCCTCCCAAAGCTATGTTTCGGGTAATGCGATTAGTTGGACCATTTATTACCATTTCTTTTTCTCTCCTGGGTAGTACCCTGTTGGATGTCATTCGCTATACGAGTGTTAAAGAAAGGGAATGGGCCATATTAAGGAATGAGAAATTGGAGACGGAGATGAAGTTTCTCAAATCCCAAATGAATCCCCATTTCTTATTTAATGCCTTGAATAATATCTATGCGCTTTCTGTCATTAAATCTGATAGTGCCCCTGGTCATTTGCTCAAATTATCAGATATGTTGCGCTATGTTTTGTATGATTGCAATACGGATAAGGTACCTTTGGGAAAAGAATTGGAGTACGTTCGCAATTTTATTGACTTAAACTTACTCAAAGACAGTCGTGGTTTGAATGTGCAAATGAATCTGGACACCCAATATCCCAATATCCAAATTGCCCCCATGCTCTTTGTCCCACTTATTGAAAATGCCTTTAAACACAGTAAGATAGAGGATTTGGAGGAGGGATGGATCGCCATTCAGTTAAAAACCAGTCCCTCAGAATTACATTTTGAGGTTAAGAATAGTTGTAATCCTGAACAATATACTAAAGATCGGGTAGGGGGGATTGGCCTAAAAAATGTTCAGCGGCAATTGGAGTTGATCTATCCTAATAAACACGATTTATCCATCACGCAGGAAAAAGAAGTGTTTGGTGTTCAACTGCATATACAACTTCATTGAAGGTGTGTCTTTGTCGCTATAGAAAAAATACCCTATGAAGAAGCTTAAGCCTAATGGATTATGAAAAGGATCAACTGTCTGATCGTCGATGACGAAGAACTGGCGCGTACCTTGTTGGAGAATTTCGTCAATCGCTTACCCCAACTAAATCTGCTGGGGCAATGCCGCAATCCCATTGAAGCCCTACCTTATATGCAGGATCAGGCACCAGATATCCTCTTTCTGGATATTCAAATGCCAGAGTTGACTGGTGTGGAATTTTTAAAGACCCTTGCTCATCCTCCCATCGTTATTTTTACCACTGCCTATCCTGGCTATGCACTGGATGGCTATTCCCTAAATGTAACGGACTATTTGCTCAAGCCCTTTAGCTTTGAGCGCTTTGTACAAGCGGTTAATAAGGCCGAAAGCTTGCTTCGCCTACAGCGTTCGGCCTCTTTAGCCACCAAGCCAAATGCGGATAAGGTAAGGGAGGATTTCCTACTGGTCAAATCAGAACACAAGGTTCACAGGCTTCGACTCAGTACGCTACTCTACATCCAAAGTATGCGGGAATACGTGGCTTACTACACCACAAAAGGTCGCATCCTCTCCCTCAATTCCCTAAAAGCACTCGAACAAAGTCTGCCCGCAGATCGCTTTTTGCGGATTCACAAATCCTATATCGTATCTATTGACCATATCCAAACCCTGGAAGGCAATCAACTGCATATCAATGGAGAAAAACTACCCATAGGCGCCAGTTATAAAGAAACCGTTCTGGCCAAAATCTTTTGATCCAGATGGATTACTGAAAGGTAGTGATGGTTTTTGGCTGATTAGTGGTTTTCTTGAGCATCGTTTCGGGAAATGCTATACAGAATACCGTGCCCTGTTGCTCTTCCATATTTTCCATCACTCGAATATTGCCCCTATAGTGCTGAACGATTTTTTTGCAAATCGCCAGCCCAATCCCTGTTCCAGGATAACTTTCCTGATTGTGGAGACGGCGAAACATCTCAAAAATCTTTTCTCGATATTCCCGATCTATGCCAATGCCATTGTCGCTAATGGAAAAATGGACCTTACCATGTCGAAGATGACTCTTGATTTCAACAGCGGGGACCTCGCTATCATTGTATTTTAAGCCATTCTCAATTAGGTTTTGGAACAACTGATGGATTTGGGCATGATCGGCCATTAATACAGGCATATTCGAGTAGAATATCTGAGCCTTTGGGTATTGCTGATCCTGCTGGATTTGGCGGGTGATTTGGCCAATGAGCTGATTGAGGTCAACCGCAGATTGTTTGAAGTCTGAATTGGAAGCTTTGGAGTACTCTAAAATATCAGCAATGAGGCGATGCATCTGTCTGGCATTGCTCGTAATGATCTTAACGTATTCTTTGCCATTATCGTCAAGTCGTTGATAACAGCGTCGCTCCAGCAGATTACTAAAGCTGGCAATATTCCTGAGCGGACTTTTCAAATCGTGAGAAGCGATGTAGGCAAAGCGCTCCAATTCTTCATTTTTCTCGCTGAGCTTTATGTTGGTCTCTTTGAGTTGGGTATTGACCTTTTTGAAACTGGTATTGAAAAACTTCACGACTGTAATGAAAAGGACCAATACTGCCATAAAATTGAATGCCATGAGGTAGGGGAATAGGATAGGAGATAAATTATTGGGAAAGTTTTGGCCGCTTACTTGTGCTACAAAAATGAAGAGTACACTCAAAATGGCAATCCATGTCCAAATTTGGGCATCTTTTCGCTCCATATACATGAGTGCAATAGAAGGAATGGCCAGTATCCAAATCAAATAAGGAGAGCTCATCCCGCCACTAAAGCAAATCAGACCAGTAAATATGGCCCAACTGTTAAAGGCGAAAAAATAATTGCAGATGCGAAAGTCCAAACTCCAATGCATAACGCCAATGAATATTATGGCTGTTGCTATGGCATATGTGGCAGCGTACACACCTGCCGTAAAAGCAAAGTATTGAAAGATCGGTAATAAAACTGCAGCGACACCAAGTCCAATGAGATCAACCAGTATGATCAAACGGGCCGCATAGTGCGTCTTTTTATGCTGCTGGAATGATTTGGGGACCAGGATGCTGAGCCATTTCATAGATTTCGTGTTTTCTTTGGGTGTTGATAGGGAATTCGTTACAAAATGTATACCCAATTTGCTGGTTTCAGGCACTCAGTAGGTCTGGAGAATAATTATGTGTGTAAATTGTTGTACACGTTGGTAAAGAAAAATGACACGTTGGGCAATTGGGCTAATCGAATTATTGCCTCGATAGGCTTAAAGCCATTATCATTGTATACAGAAAGAATCACAGGCTTAACAACAAGATTAGAGAAGTTAAACCATTTTGAAGAAGTGTTTCCTTGGGGGGAATGCTTCTTTTTTCTCATTTTTACACACAAGCCATTACTATTTTTAACCAATCGCCCATGTAAAGAAATATAATCATTCATAACTTGAAAAACTGCTGCCCAAAACAACTTATTCTACTCCTCTGTGGCCTGTATAGCGCATTTCTACAGGCACAAGATCCCTATTACATCAATTTTGATACTGGTGATGGTCTGCCTAGTTCTGAGACCTATTTCATAGAAACCGATGAGCAGG
The DNA here is from genome assembly GCA_038529855.1 of Bacteroidota bacterium. Lineage (GTDB taxonomy): Bacteria > Bacteroidota > Bacteroidia > Chitinophagales > Saprospiraceae > JBCBDH01. Next base: position 6,514 of record JBCBDH010000166.1, read on the forward strand.
GACTCATTTGGGTGGCGACAGATCGCGGGATATGTACCTATGACGGCTACCGCTTCAAAACCTATACGACAGAAGATGGATTGGCACATAATACCAATCTCAAAATCTTCAAATCGCCCAATGGCGAGCTGTGGTTTCCAGGCTGGGATGGCTCCATAACGGTTTACAGAAATGGGCGTTTTATCCGTCCATTATGGGTAGATGATCTGATTAAACTGGCAGATTCAGAATGGATAGAAGACATCGTTTTTCTCAATGATGATGAAGTGATTTTGATGACCCATAGGGGGTCTCGCAATAATTTGATAGGAGAGCACATCTATCACGTTGAGGAGAATGATAATAAGGTAAATCGATTATTACTTGAAGAAACCGCTGCATTGATCAATTCTTCCTCGAATATTTACCAAAAGCCACAAGCTTTTTACTACCATGAATTCCAAAACTATGCTTATGATCTGGTTTGTATCGACCAAGCTTGCAGTCGTTGGCTCTCTCGTTTTTCTTGCTTTAACAAGGAGCTTAAAATTCTTAGAGATTCTTTATTCTATTTGAATGAGCAACGAACATTCCTACCCTTAATTCTTCCCCAGGCTAATTTATGCAACAATATCTACAAAGACCAGCAAGCGCAGGTATGGATCAGCACGGAAAATGGTCTTTTTCTTTTTCCTAATGCCGATCTTTCAAAAGCTCCTCAGCAATTCTTTAAAGGCTTAGGCATTAGCTCGATCAAACAGGATCGAGAGGGAAATTATTGGATTTCCAGCCTTCGAAAAGGAATTTTTATGGTTCCTAGCTTTCAGATGCGCTCCTTTGTCAATTCTGCTTTTTCTTTTGAAGTGGATGCCTTTTTATCTGTTGGTGCTATCGAGGATGATTTTCTATTATTTGGCAATCAAAATAGCGAGGTCTTCGTCGTCAATGAGCAAGTAGAAGGTTATTGGATGACTCGTCAGGAAAAGGACGCTCTTGGTCGGGGTATTAAAAGAATCAGTGTGATTGCCGATACGGCCTACACCAATTGGCGATATAAGCTGCTTAAAGATGGGGATCGCTTGATAGAAGAGATTGATGATACGCACAGTGGAACGATGTTCTACACCTGGGTCGAGGATAATTATTATATGGGAGCCAATTCTAGTGGTTTTTCCATTTTTAATAGTCAAGGCCAGTATGCCTATTCCTCTTTTTTATCCTCCTATTCTGATGAATTTCCGTTTTACGAACGCATCACTTGTTTGGAGCGGGATGAAAAGAAGAAGAGGATTTGGATGGGGACCTTAGAGGGGCTGCGATACATTGATTGGAGGGAAAGTTATAAAGTACATGAGGTACGGGATTCTTTGGGGATGTTAGACTGTCGGATTGAGGATATAGATGTGGTACGGGATTCTATCTATTGGTTGGCGACGATGGGCAAAGGACTGCTCTGTAAGGTAGGGGAGGTCATTACACAAATTACGCAGGCAGATGGATTGAGTAGTTCTTTGATTAACAATCTTTGCATGGAGGGCGATTCAGTGGTTTGGGTCGCTACGAATTTGGGATTAGATCGAGTGGCCTATTCCATTGTAGGCCAGGCGATAAAAGTAGAGGAGATCAATAATTTTACCACCAAAGATGGCTTGATTACCAATTTTATCAATGACATTGCACTTTGGAATGACTACATTTGGTTGGCTACCAACAAGGGGATTAATTACTTTACTTACGATGCCCTCCAAAAAAATGAAACGGCTCCCTTTATCGCTCTTGATGAAGTGCGGCTTGGCGATCAAAACATCGTACAAATTGCCCATCCAATACTGGACTATGATGAAAATGACCTCAGTTTTCACTACACGGGCGTTTCCTTCATCAAACCTGATCAAGAAGCTTTTTATCGCTATCAGCTGAGTACGAGTGAGGGAGATACCGCCTGGCATTATACCAATAACAGAAGCCTACAGTTTCTCAATCTATCCCCTGGAGATTATCAATTTACTGTTTCTGCACGCAATAAATTTGGCTATTGGGCCGCAGAACCTGTCCATTATTACTTTAAAATACAGCCCCATTTTACCCAAACGATCTGGTTTGCGCTCTTACTCGTTTCTGCCTTATTGGCTTTGGTGGTGTTTTATGTTTCCTATCGCTCTCGAAATATCCGTCGCGATGAAGAGCAAAAACGGATTTTGCAGGCTGCCCAATTGCAAACCAAGGAAGCGGAGCTCAATGCCCTTCGCAATCAGATGAACCCCCACTTTGTATTCAATTCGCTCAATTCCATTCAGAACTTCATGTTTAAAAACGATAAGGAGAAAGCGAATCACTACCTGACCAAATTCTCTAGATTGATGCGCAATAGCTTGGAGTTTTCCAAATTGGAATACATCTCTTTGAGCGACGAAATCGAATTTATCAATGCCTATATTGACCTGGAGCAAATGCGTTTTCCCGATAAGTTTGATTATCAGCTGAAGGTGATGCCTGATGTTCCCATTCACCACTACCATATTCCGCCCTTACTTTTTCAGCCCGTACTGGAAAATTCCATCAAACATGCCTTCAAATACATCAAGCACAAAGGGATACTGGAAATTTTGATCAGCGAAGAAGTCCCCAATCAATTGCTAAAAGTTGTCCTACAGGACAATGGCAGTGGCTTTCTACCCAATCGACAAAAAAATAAAGCTTCGACCAAGAAAAAACACCATTCCCTTGGATTGACAATTATCAAAAACAGAATTCAATTGCTCAATGCCGAGAGTAACTCTTTACAAGCCAGTTTTGAGATTCAAGACCGAAGGGAGATTGATCCCTCACAAAGCGGTGTTCGTTCGGTTTTTATCATCCCCATTAAATTATTGATTCATGATTAGGGTAGCTATTGTAGATGACGAACTCAACAGTCGAGAACTCTTGAGAAATATGCTGACGGAATACTGCGAAGAGGTAGAAGTAGTTGGAGAGGCAGAAGATGTAGAATCTGGTATCGAATTGCTAAAAAAACAAACAGTTGACTTAGCCTTACTCGATATTGAAATGCCTGGTGGAGATGGTTTTGAAATTCTCAATGCCTTTCCCTATAAGCATTTCAAAGTCATTTTTATTACAGGTTATGACCAGTATGCCATCCGAGCGATCAAATATGCCGCCCTGGATTATCTCCTCAAACCGCTCGACTTATCTGAACTCAAACAAGCTATTCGAAAAGCTCAGCGTTTGAATAATGACCAATCTGAACGCCTACAGGTCTTGGAGCAGCAATACCACCAAGAGGAGCAACAACTCCAACAAATTGTCCTGCCTGACCGTGGCCAGTATAACCTCATCCATTTAAAGGAGGTCTTGTACATCAGTGCACAGGGAAGCTATGTCCTTTTTTACCTCGAAGATGGCTCTTCAAAAATCACCTCTAATTCCCTTAGCTATTATGAGGAACTGCTACCCAATGATCGCTTTTTCCGTATCCACAAATCTCATATCGTCAATGTGGCCAAGGTCAAAAGCTACGAAACTGGGCGTGCAGGAAATGCTTTGCTCACCAATGGTATGTCTATTCCCGTTGCTGCACGACGAAAGTCGACCTTTGTGCATTTATGGAATCAAATCAATCGTCCCAAGACTAAATAATATCATTATACTAATTTTTTATGGGGGGAGATCGGCTGTCGCCTGCGAGAAGCGAGATCGTTTCATGCTTTGCATGAAACTGCGAGATCGACTCCCAATGGTCGTCTGCGAGAGCCAGATAGCAAATGAGCAAAAAGCCCTGCTTTTTGCTCATTTGCTATCTATTCTAGCGTATTACTTCACAGCGTCAGCGGTCTCACAGCGAAGCGATCTCACAGCGAAGCGATCTCACAGAGAAGCGATCTCACAGCGAAGCGGT
>JBCBDH010000167.1:0-10382 GCA_038529855.1 Bacteroidota bacterium
AAAGACAATAGCCCATTTCCAGACGCAAGGTATCCCTTGCCCCCAGACCTACTGGCTGAATATTAAAATCAGCCCCCGCTGCCATTACAGCATCCCATAATGCCGCCAGATTTTCGCTGCTGACATATAATTCAAAACCACCAGAGCCCGTGTATCCCGTAGCAGAAATCAAGACATTGTCTAGCCCCGCCATGGTTCCTTTGGTAAAGGTATAGTACTTGAGCCCCTGCAAATCAATAGCTGTAATGGATTGTAATGCTGCTGCGGCATTGGGACCTTGCACGGCCAATAGACCAGTTTGATCAGAGATATTGATCATTTTTGCATCAAAGGTGTTGTGCTGGCTGATCCAATCCCAGTCTTTTTCGATATTGGAGGCATTAACGACCAGCATAAAAGCCCTTTCCCCTTCGGCACATTGGTCTTCTGCCAGACGATAAATCAAAAGGTCATCTACAATTCCTCCTTCCTTATTGGGTAGACAAGAATATTGGGCCTGGCCAATTTCCAATTTAGCCACATTATTAGAAGTCACCAATTGAAGCAGATCGAGCGCTTCTTTACCACGTACAATAAATTCGCCCATATGCGATACATCAAATACGCCTACACTATTGCGAACCGCGAAGTGTTCTGGCTTAATGCCTTCATAGGAAATGGGCATATTATAACCAGCAAAACTGGCCATTTTTGCCCCTAGTGCGATGTGTTTTTCTGTAAGGGGAGTGGTTTTTAAGGTGTCAGAGGAGTTGGTCATATTGGTTAAAGCTTATATTATTATTCAATAACAATTCGTTCGATGACATCGCCTTGTGTAATGGTATGTACGATGTCCATACCTTCTGTCACTTGCGCAAATATCGTATAGCGACCATCCAAATGAGGCGTAGGCGCATGGGTGATAAACCATTGGCTGCATTCTGTATCCAATCCAGCGGAGGCCATACCCACATAACCTGCTTTATCGTAATTCATCACAGGCAATTCAGAGCGGATGTTGTAATCCAGACTTCCATAGCCATCTCCTCTTGGGCATCCCCCCTGAATGACAAAATTGGGCACTACCCGATGAAAGGTTTTCTTATCGTAAAAACCCGCCCTGGAAAGCATCACAAAATTGGCCACAGAGCCAGGAGCCTGTTCTGGAAAAAATCGAAGACGAACATCTCCTTTATTGGTTTGAATGCGAGCTCGTGTCTTATCTGTCACGGTACTTACCACCTTCCAGTCGATAGGATGATTGTACTCCGTTTTTTGGAGATTGGGCGTCTCGTCTCCCTCAAAGAAGGCGATAGTCTTTACAATCTCATTATATGTTTCTATGTCGCGAGGCAGTTGGAGATCTGTTAGCGCCTCCTGCAAAAAACTCGTGCTGTCCAATACTGTGGCAAAGTCCAGTTGGTCGTTGCGCAATACGCCTGCCGCCACAGCCGACATACCCACATCCCCTCTTCGAATCGCCTCTTCAAAAGCTTGTGCCAGTTCTTTTTTTGCCCGTCGTCGACTCAATCCAAAAAACTGATTAAAATCGGGACGCGACGCGATAGCGGAGAGGGCTTCTACACTGGCCGTCCGAATCAATGGTACGTCAGCTGCAAATCCTTTTTCTTTGATGTAGCGATAATTCCAGGGAAAACCAGCCATGGCTTTTAGCGCCGCTGACTGCTCCTGGGTATTAGTGGATTGCTCAAAGCGCCTTCTCAGTTGAAAATTAATGTTGCCAACCGTCATTTCCATAAAAGGCGGCACGTGTTTCATGGCTGCTTCCAGAAGCTTGACCTGGGTAGACCAATTCAAACTAGTATCTCTGGATCGACGATAGTACAAGACTCCCTCATTGGATACTCCATGATCGATATAGTATTGCGCGGCAACGGCTGATACATGTGGATTGGCGTCGTTGAGTACAGTGGCAATGACTGGATTGACTGAGGCATAATCAAAATTACCCAAGGCTCGGATGATATTGCATTGTACGCGATAGTCTTGCTCAGTGGCGAATTGCTTGAGTAGTGCCGTCAGACATTCAATCTGCTTGCTCTTCCCCAGCGCCAAGGCCAGTGCCATTCGGGTACGCGCATCCTCCGCTCGCTCAAAAGCTTTGACCAGGGGGCGAGCGAAGCTATCGAGCTGGATATTTCGCGCTCTTGAAAGGTAATTAGCAGCGATAAATTGCACGCTTTCGGGATAGCCCTTTTTACTGACCATATCTACCATTCGGCTGGTTCCCTCTGGATTGGTCTTGCCGCGCAAAGCATAGCGATACAGCCCCAGGGCCTGTCCTTCCAACAAAAGCGTATCTGATCTATTATAGGTGCTGATGGTACTCAGGGCATCGAGATAGCGATCTGAGGCAGATTTGCCCACTGCCTCTAGTACCACTCTGCTAAAGGAGAGATCAACGCTACTCGTATCTTGGTCGGCAAAGGCTTTCACCAATGGATCGCTAGAGCGTTCGCTTCCAATTTGGCCGATGGCATAGGCTGCCGCTTGTTTCACTTCGCTCACTTCATCTTCCAACAAAACCATTAAGCTATCCAAGGCTTTTTCCTCTTTGTAGGAAGCAAAAGCCATGGCGGCAGCATAGCGATAAGTGGGGTCTTTGTGTTGAAAATAAACCAATAGGCTATCCGTCTGCCTACGATCCTGAAAGCCGAGGATTTTTTGAAGCAGGGGATCTTTGAGGCTAAAATTCACTTCGGTGATTTTTTCCTCTTTGACGGGCATGCATTGATAAAGTCCCAAAAGGACAATGCTTAATAAGAATAGCCAATGTCTGTTCATCTGCGATCAGATAGTTTGCTGAAATAATCGCACAAAAATAGAAGCTTTAGCCCTTTTCACAAAGGGAAGAAGAACCTAATTAATAATAGCAAGAAGAAATTGGCTTTAGCCTTCTGCTGCCTCGCGAGCTTTGCGAGCGGCGATAAAGCTCCGAATAAAGGCCACCATGGCCAAAACAGAGGTGAGGATCATCGCCAGTGTCCGATAAAGACCAGCACCACCTTTAGGCAGGGCTTTGGGCAATCGCATTCCTAATAAAGCCAGTAGCATTAAAAGCGTCAGCAATACCGCAACATGGGCAACAATTTTATTTTCACTTCTTACACCAGGCGTACAAAGGGCCAGAACAACACCAAATCCAACGGGGATAAAAGCGGTCCCTGAATTGGTTTCCATATAGCCCCACAGTCCCATAAGAATTAGGACAGCAGCATTGAGTAAGTTTGCAATATACGGTTTCATTATATGTATTTAGTTATGGTAAGACGACCGAAATTCGTCGCCAAAGTCTTCACTTTCTTCCTCTACGGCAGGTTGTCTATTGGTAGAATCCGGTAACTCTATTTCTTCCTCGTCACCAAAGAAATCATTTCCAAAGTTCTCGCTTTCCTCATAGTTTTCGTACTCATCGCTATCCAAACCCTCTCCCCGATCATACTTATACAAATTGCAATCCACCACAATACCCAAATCGCCAGGCGGACGAAAAAAACGAGCTTCGGTATCGTAATCTGCCAAGGAATCTTGCTCCAGGCGATTGATCAATTTGCCATAGAAGGGACGAGCCATTTTAGCACCAATACCGTCTCCCAGTGTCAAAAATCGAATCCAGCGATCATCTCCTCCTACCCAAGTTCCTACAACTAAATCGGGACTCAAGCCCACAAACCAGCCATCTACATAATCATTGGTCGTTCCCGTTTTACCACCAAGGTCACTTTTGACTTTTGAAAAGCCAGGTATACCCTGACGCATAACTGAACGCAGCATCTCAACCATCACAAAATTGGCGCTTGGATGAAGAGCCACTCGCTCTTCTGGAATCTCCTGATAAATCACTCGACCGTTTTTATCTTCAATTCGATTAATGAAAAAAGGTTTACTGTAGATACCATTATTAGCAAAAGTCGTATAAGCCCCAGTTATCTCCGATACCGTCAAATCACAAGACCCCAAACTAATGGAAGGCACTCTTGGGATGCGGTGCATGCCATTACTACGTCGGACATCACTGCGTAAACCCATATTATTGACGAGATTACGGACAGGTTCGGTATCGCCCAATTGCTTCATCAGAAAAACAGAAACCGTATTTTTAGACCACTGTAGTCCCTTGAATAAAGTAAAAGGCTTGCCGGTATAGCGACCATCAGCATTATTGGGTGTCCAATCTTCATTCAGATTGAAGTTACCTTCTTCAGGATGAATGGTATAGGGCAGATCCAAGACCTCAAAACAGGGAGAAATCCCCTGCTGAGCGATGGCTGTCGCATAAATAAAGGGCTTAAAAGTAGAGCCAACCTGTCTTTCGGAGGTAACGTGGTCGTATTGGAAATATTTGTGATTAATGCCCCCTACCCAGGCTTTGACATGGCCTGAAACCGGATCGACGGCCATTGAGCCCAACTGCAAAAACATACGATGGTATTTGATAGAGTCTATCGGACTCATAGTCGTATCTTTTTCCAATTGGTCATTATAGGCAAAGACCTTCATCTTGACGGGTTGATTAAATACCGTATCGACCTTGGCTTGCAGGTAATCCCATTGTTTTTTTAGAGCTTCCCAATCTTCTGTCCGCATCACGTCGCGGTATTTGACCGCTAGCTTGGAGCCCACGATTTTGCGAGAGACCAAACGGGCCAGGCTACCATTTTTTTGCTCCTCATTGAGCATCCGTTCAATATCAGTATCTCTGAGACGAAAGCCACCTATATCTTTGGCCATTTTCTCCAATAAATCGCCAATCGACGTTTCGCGTAGCTGTTGATAGCGATCTGTTTCTCTCACCAAGCGTTTTAGGGTGCGGACGCGAGCCTTATTTTCTGCTTCGATTTCCTCAGGTTCCTTTTGCGGATCTTCATAGGTCCAGGGATCATCTTTGCGCCAAACCTTATTAAAGCGATCCTGCAAACGGCTCATGTGCTCAACCATGGCTTCCTCTGCATGTTTTTGGATAACGGGATCTAAGGTGGTATAAATCTTTAAGCCGTCGCGGTAGATATCGTATTTGGTGCCATCGGGTCGGAAATTTTCTTCCTTGGAGAGGATGTCTTTCAATTCTTTACCCAATTCCATACGGAAATAAGGCGCGGGGCCATCGGCATGGGTTTTTCGGCGAAAATTGGACATATCCAGCGGCAGATTGCGCAGCGAATCATAAACCACACGATCGATCAAGTCATTTTTCATCATCTGACTCAGGACGACCTCTCTGCGGTGCTTGACCTTTTCAGGGCGTCGCATGGGATTATACAATGATGGGTTTTTTAACATTCCGACCAAAGTAGCGGCCTCCTCGACATAGAGCGAATCCTGTGTTTTACCAAAATAAATTTCAGAGGCCGCTTTGATTCCATATGCCCCATTGATAAAATTAAACTTATTGAGGTACATGGTCATGATCTCTTCCTTGGTATAGCTGCGCTCCAATTTTACGGCAATGATCCACTCCTTAAGCTTTTGGATGACGCGCTCCAAGCCAGAGCCAGGCTTATCCGTAAAAAGCATTTTGGCCAATTGCTGTGTGATTGTACTCGCGCCTCCCGCACTGCGATTGCCCATCAAAAAAGTCTTAAAAAAGACCCTCATAAGTGCTTCACCATCAATACCGCTGTGATCGTAATAGCGCTCATCTTCGGTAGCGACAAAAGCCTGTACGAGATGGGGGGAAAGATCTTCAAAAAAAACGGGAACCCGATTTTCGACATAATAACGACCTAGTACTTCGCCATTGGCGGCGTAAATTTCAGAAGCCAGATTACTTTTGGGATTCTCCAATTGCTCAAAGGTGGGCAAATCCTGAAAAGACAAGAGGACAAACATCAGAACCGTAGCAATGATGCCAAAAATACTCAATCTCCACATCCACTTCACGATCTTTCGATACAAAGGCATGCGCTTCGCTCGAATCTCTGCGGGTCGTTCTGATTGGGTCGTATTTTCCATACGATGCGTCTTTTTCTAGTATGTTTAATTTTCCCAGTAATGCTGACTTGAAAGCCGTTTTGCAAGCACTCTCTGGCTTAAAAACATACAAATATAGTTTAGAAATCTAATTTTTTCGGCAAAACCGCAAGTCTTCATAGGATTACGTCGATCCAGCCGAAATGTGTCAGACCTATCTTACTTATTTTCAATATGTTTGAATTGTTTTCCTTACTAATTTCTTGGGATTATCAGAAAGAGACCTTCTATTTCTCGTATTCGTCCTTTGTGGGAAAGAAAGTGTATCATTTGGTTGAATAATCGCAATAATACTGAAGCGCAGCTTCGATCTGCTCTTTGGTGGCATGTTGGTTGATGGCGTACTGCCCAATTGAGGATATTAACGAAAAATTGATCTGTTGTCGTTCATTCTTTTTATCTTTTTTCATCCAATCTATCAAATCGGGGAAGATAGCGCGGTCTATGGCATAAGCGGGGTAATAAGAACATAGAAAATCACTAATCTGATGCAAATCGCTTTCTGGTAAGGCCAATAGCAGATGAGACAGATAAGCTTCAGCAATCATTCCAATAGCTACCGCTTCGCCGTGTAGTAAAGGCCGGTTATTAGCCAAGCCCCATCCCTCTACCGCATGTCCGATGGTATGGCCAAAATTAAGGGCCTTTCGGATATTCCGTTCATAAGGGTCTTCTTCGACAATGCCTTGTTTGATCTGTAGGGAAGGAACCAGTAAGGAAACCCAGGGTGCCGTGCGCAAGTCTTGGATATTTTGCAGGTTCATCCATTGCTCGGCATCAGCGATCAAGCTGTGTTTAAACATTTCAGCCATCCCGCTTCGGATTTCTGCCTCAGAAAGCGTATTCAAAAAAACAGGATCAATAAAAACAGCTTGTGGATCACAGAATAAGCCCACACTATTTTTAACCTCCTCGAAATCAATGCCTAGCTTCCCTCCAATGGAAGCATCAACTTGAGATAATAAGGTGGTAGGCATCTGTACAAAATCCATCCCTCGTTTGAAGGTACTGGCACAGAATCCGCCCATATCACCGATTACGCCGCCGCCAAGGTTAATGCAAAGCGATTGACGATCTGCACCAGCCTGCATCATTTCCGACCAAATTTGGGTACAGGTTTGAATGTTTTTATACGACTCTCCTGCAGGGATAGAGATGATCATTGGATTCACCAGGGCTGATTCCCGAAGAAAAATGGGCAGACAATCCTTTTCTGTATGCTCATCCACGATCACCAATATTTGCGAATAGGCCCTTTTACTCAGCCACTTTCGAAAAGAGGGCCAAATATCTCCAACGTAGATGCGATAATGCTCTAATGCTAATTCTCTTAAAGATACGATACTCGTTTTCATCAGACGGTTTTGAAGAGTTGATTGAGGGTTTCGTCAATTTCTTGCTTAATCAGGTCTTTCAATTGAATTTCCAGATCGGCAAATTCGCTCTTTTTATAGGTTTTCGCAATCTTTCCGCCTTCTAGATAGCTGATGCGATCACAAATATCCGTCATTCCTCGAATGATATGGGAAGAGAGGAGGATGATTTTGTTGCTGGCTTTGAGTCGTTTGAGGACTTGGTCAATCTTTTCATTGCTTTCTACATCTACTCCGTTAAAGGGTTCATCCAGGATCATAATAGGCCGATCGAGGGCCAGTACGCCTAGAAAACCCAGCTTTTTACTCATCCCCGTAGAATATTGATCAACAGTGGCATCCAAGGGAAGATTAAAGAGGCGATTCCATTCCTCAATCTCAAAACTGGGGTTGCCCAATGCCAGCAATTGCAAATACTCGCGTCCGCTCATATGTGGATAGAAAAAACCATGCGTTTCGAGAAAAGCGATATCTCTACTCGTCACTGGTTTTCCATGGTACAAACACTGCCCCGCATTTTTCCCTACAAAACCATAAACGGCATTGAAAAAAGTGGTTTTCCCCGCCCCATTCATCCCCAAAACCCCGTGAATCTCTCCAGGCTGAAACTCCGCACTCAGCCCATCCAAGACCAATTTTCGACCATAACTTACTCTTAATTGCTCAATGCTCAGCATAGTACAAATCTATATTTTTCAAACTTCTAGAACGATAGAGAAATAAATAAAACAAAGCACCTGGCAAAATAATCGGACTCAAGGGCGTCACCATGCTAATAAAAAGGATGGAAATAAGCATTTGATTGTCTACGCGTCGTCGACCAGGCGCATAATTGGCGTATTTGTAATACAAACTAAACACCATAAATAACTGCGCCAGGAAAATAGCTACTAGCAATAGATACCAATAGGTCCAATGTCGCCAGCAATAAATTAGGTAAAAAGGAAACAGCAGACTATGAAAAACCAGGGCTTGTAATTGTAGCTTTTTTGGAAAAAAAGCAAAGCGAAAACGGATGGTTTCCAGCAGTTCCTTTCCTTCCAGCTCATTGTAAAAACTAGTCACCAATAGGCTCATCACCAAGACAATGATCAAAACGGTCCCAATGTACAAATAGCTCATCACCAAAGCCAAAGGCAGTAAGAGCAAGAGCCACCAGCGATAGGGTCGCAGTCCGCTCCTCCATTCAAAAGCTTCCAAGGGAATCCACTGCAGGTTATTGGCCATGCGATATTGCGACTTCCTCTGGGTCCGTTGGGGTACAAGGGCCACCGCCAAAGCGCCCAGCTGCATAATCAGGGGATTCAGCCAATCGCCAATGACGAGTAGGAGCAGCAGACTAAGTGGAAGAACGACTAAACTGTATTCCACACTGTAAATTTGAAAACCAGAGATATTGAGCCCTTTGAGAAAGGCCGCATCTTTTCGACTAAAGTGGGTGGAGAGCAAAAGGCCAATAACAACGATTCCAAGTAAAGGGCCAGGGTCCTCTTTTACCCATTCCAGGACTCGGAGTAAGGCGACTAGGAGTAAGGGAGATATCAATAAGCCATACAAAAGACCTATATCCTTTAAGATACGCCAGATTTGCATAGATCGGATGTGGATAATAGTAGCTATGGTTTTCATTCTTTTTCTGTGCTTACTGCCAATTCTACGGTCCACGCCGCTGCTCGTTCTTCAAATTTCGCCTTGGTATTTTTCCAGGTTTCTGCAAACAGACTAGAGTGTCGATAAGCATTTAAAGCGGCTTCGTCCTCCCAAACACTCAGGGTAAAAAACTGGTTGGGGCGATGTTTATCGCGGAGTAATTCTAAATGATGGCAGCCTTTGAAATGGCGAATCAACTGTTTTCTTTCTTCAAAAAGGGCTAGAAAAGCATCAACTTCTGCTGGGCGAAAGGTTAGGCGAACGATTCTTTTGATCATAACTAGCGTTTTTCTTGAAAGTCGATGTGCACACTTTCTTCAGGTAGCAGACCAAGCATACTGCTGGCTTTGCCCATATTGATGGCAATTTCCAAATAGCCAGCCGAGTTAAATAGGCAGAGTGTTTCGCCTATCGGACAGTCGGAATAGCGTCGACTGAGCTTTTTGATGGCCTGGTGTCGTTTAAATTGAATACTGAATGGTCGTCTTTTTCGCACCTGATCAAATAGCTCCTTGGAGATATTGACGATGACGTTTTCGTAGTGATCGACGTGAATGACCGTTCCGCGTATTTGGGATTGGGTGATGACGGGTTGGAAACTGATGCGCTCTTCGATAGATTCGACGGGAATGCCTATTTCATTGAAGGGTTTTCCGCTGATGAGGTGTTCGACTGTTCCTGCAAATATGGCACTGAGCGGGAAGGCTTGCTTGATATCATAGGTAATCTCGTACACCGCCTCCATATCTTCTCCAAACATTAGGGAGAAAATGCCATTATCTGGCCCTACAAAATAGTGATCATCGTGGCGAATAGCCAAAAAGACCGCATCCTTGCGATAGAAGTTATTGACGCTGATCAGATGGATACTGCCCTTGGGAAAACTGGAATAGGCATTTTTCAAAACAAAGGCACCCTGAACTATGTCGTAATTCTTTATGTTATGGGTAATATCTATAATCTGCAGCTGCTCCGAACAACTCAACAAACTGCCTTTGATCATTGCTACATAATAATCTTGTAGGCCAAAGTCAGAAGTAAGGGTTATAATGGGCATAATGCTTGCAGTTTTTTACTGGAAAATAAGAACAATTCACATTAACTTGACCAGCTAAACGAAATTAAAGCGCTAAATTTACCTCAAATTTTTTAAAACCTCGGGGTCGGCGCACCCTGAGATCAAACCCTAAATTAGTAAACGTATTGAGTGAAATTATTTTGACGATAGATGGCATCGATCCCGTGGAACTATACGGAGAGAACAATGCGAAACTAAATCTTTTGAGAAAAGCCTTTCCCGAAGTCACCATCACCTCTCGAGGCAATAACCTAAAACTCAGCGGAGAAAAGAAATATACCCAGCGCGCTAAAGGCAAATTTGAATTGATG
>JBCBDH010000168.1:0-10338 GCA_038529855.1 Bacteroidota bacterium
GATAAAAATAATTTGTTAAGAAATAATCAAATGGTTTGAAGCGATCCGCTGCCAGGTTAGCTCCCAGCACCCCTACGAACCAGGGGATGGTACTATCAATCCCAAAACTGGCAATCGTAGTTACCGAAGATCCTTGGTCAAAAGGATTTTTATCCAAGCTATATTTATCAGCTAGTATTTCTCCACAAATGCGCGATAGGGAGAAAAGACCGCTGTAAGGAAAAACCACATGGTAATTGCTTCCCCTCAATTGCTCATCTGTCCACTGAGTTCCCCAATTTCCAGGATTGGTCAAACGTACCTCTCCATCATAATGATGCATATATTGCTTCACCACATCAACCATTTCTTCTCGAATACCCATTTGTCGAATGCGTTCCATGAGTAGGTTCTCCTCCTTAACTTTAAGGAAAAGCGTGTCCACCTCTGTTTCTTCTAAATCTGTCTCACCCGTTGTAGAGCTTGGATTAACAACATCCTCTGGGTTGAATTGCATTCCACAGGCTTCGCAAAGATAGCTCCCAGCTCCACTGCCACAATGGGGACAATCCCCCTGTAACCAGGTCCCTACAATATACTTATCTGCCTCAGGGCTGTAAAGTACCTTCTCCGCTCTTTGGTAAGCGGTTCCAGATTCAACCAAAGCCTCTAAGGTATCGCGATAGTAGAAATCGGTCTTTTCGCGATAGGCCCTCGTCAAAGGATTAAAGTAGGCTGTACAATCAAGCATCAGTGCTTCCATGTCCTCCTTGATCAGGGCATGATATTGCTCACAGACTGCTTCAACAGAGAGCCCCGTTTGATGGGCTTTTCGCAGTACATAGGATTCATAGACATCGGAGGCAGACATCACATCCGCTAGGTGGCCACTTCTTCTGAAGGTCCTGGCCAGCATATCCATTTTGAGAAAAGGCCCCGCCATATGCCCCAGGTGTAAACGCCCATTTGGCGTTGGCATTGCTGGTATCAGCAGATACTGCTGTGGCTCAAGCAAGGAATTGAAGATGCTCATTAGTTAGATTTTTTTGTGGGAAAAGAGAGAATGGTGTAGGCACCAAACTACCGCTGAGTGGATGGCACCATGACGACTTGACCATTGCGTTTTTTACCCATAGGAGCTTCTTCCATATCGGGCCAATCGAAAGAAGAGCTTTCATTGTCGATGGTGTAGTACTCCTTCTCCAATATTGAGTTGATGATTTTGGCAGACCGCCAAGCATTGAGGCTGAGATTGGGATTGGGTACCCCCCAGATATTTCTCGCGCCATTTTGAACAAAGATCTTGTTATCAGTCGGACCATCCCAATTTAAAGAAAAATCTTTATTAGTCGATACAAGTTGGCAATCATCTCGGAAGGCTCCTTTCAGGTCAGACATAAATTCGGGAATAGTGTAGTGATAACCTGTAGCGAAGACGATGATGTCTGCGTTAAAGAGGGTATGCTTACTAAGCTCGGGGACTCTGCCCATGATTTGGAACTGCCCTTGCTCCTTCTTGATTTCTTTCAATTCACAGCCTGGATGGAGATGACACATTCTTGGGTAGCGATCAATGACCTCAATTTCATACAGCCTTTCGTAGATACTGCGAAGCAGATATTCGCTAATACCATCAGAAGTCAGGCGCTGCCATTCGAGCAATTGCTTTTTACTTTGCTCGGGGAGCTTGAAAAAATACTCGCTGTAATTGGGGGTATACAGTTCATTGGTAAAAGGAGAATCATCAAGTGGCAGATAATTGTATCTTCGGGTTACCCAATCAATTTGAGAGGGAAGTTGATCTTCCGACTGATGCAAAAGGTGATTCACAATCTCCGCTCCGCTCTGCCCGCCACCAACAACCATCACTTTTTTACCGGCAAATTGGGCGCCTTGTTTGAGGAAATTGGAAGTATGAAAGGCTTGCTGACCCAACCATTTTTGGCCAAAAGCAGGAACGAAAGGCTT
This sequence comes from Bacteroidota bacterium, assembly GCA_038529855.1. GTDB lineage: Bacteria > Bacteroidota > Bacteroidia > Chitinophagales > Saprospiraceae > JBCBDH01. The sequence continues at coordinate 1,948 of JBCBDH010000168.1, forward strand.
CATTCCCGTAGCCACCACTAAATTCTTAGACCGATAAGTATTTCCGGCTGCTTGAACCACAAAGTGATCGTATTCAAAACGAACACTATTTACCTGATGGTCAAACTTGAGGTTGGGTATTTTTTCAGTGGCCCACTGGTAGTACTGGTTGAATTCTTTGCGTTTAATCGCGGAAAATCGCGCAATCGAATGTCGATACAAACGCTTGTTCTCGCATAGAAAATTGAGAAAAGAATAGGGATTAGAAGGATCAACTAGGGTTACTAAGTCCTTCAAAAAAGAGACTTGAATCGAAGCCTCATGCATCAGCATACCTTCATGCCAGATGAAGGATTTTCTCTGATCGAGAAACAAGGATTTGATTTCTTCAATCGGCGATAATAAAGCCGATAAGCTTAGGTTAGACGGACCGATTCCGACACCTACAACATCATAATTATATGTAGACATTTCTAAAGTTTTTGCAAAATCGTGTGAATGAGCGACTATTTGGTATTGGTATTAATGACTGGTCAGAAACTATACTCAAGTCTGATTTGTAATCTATCGTTATTGCGATATTGATGGAAGAAAGAGCCTGATTTTCCCCCTAAGATATCGGCCAGCGCCTCCAAATTGAGACCATCTCTGATGGCGTATCTAAGCTTAGGCTGAAAATAAAGACCGCCATACAAGACATCGTAGACCGCCTGTAGGTGAAATTTGGCGTAAGCCCCCAAGTCTTGCTCCAAACGGAGCAGCAAGGAGCGCTGAAAAATATGATTGAGATCATCAGCTGGAAAAGAGCCTCCCTCAAAGATGATCTTGTGAGACCACTGTAGGATGACAAAGAGATTATTATCTCCAATAATATTTGCAAAGCTGCGATCGACACCGACAACGTAATGATAAAAAACGGGGTCTTTTTCTACATCCCCCTCGCGAGGTGTGTCCGAGATGATGAGGGCTGATTCTCCTCGCCAGCCAAATTTACCAGTAGCTGTACTAAAGTCCATCCCGATGAACTGCCATTGATAATGCCGGGGAATAAAACTGATTTCCAGTAAATTAGGATTCAATACATTGATCGCCTGGCTAAACTTAGGCACATCGTTCCAGCCTTTGTAATAGCTTACAGAGGCGTCAAGCCAAGGCCATTGGAAAGAGCTTCGTATGCCCAGTTGCCAATCCTCTGCAAAGTTATAGTTCTGAAGTGGGTTAGCTTGTTCGAAGCGATACTGAGCGTTGATGGTAGCTGGGGGTGGCTCAAATGGATTCGGTACTTGATCGGGCAGTGAGGGCAGCCAGCGAGAGCTGGAATCTGCGGGTAATAATGCTGGAACAAAGACAGGAGAAAAAACAAAATCAAATTTGACATCCTTGTAATAATACTTGGTACGAATACCGTAAATGGATAATTCCTCCCGTTCAAAATCCAATAGATCACTAAGGTCGACGGCATTGAAGTGATTGGTCGGGTTGAGTCCATCCGCTTCGCCCCAATTGACAATCTGCCGCCCTAGCCGAAAATCAAAACGCTTCGTCGATATATCAATGTAGCTCTCATCGAGGAATACGCGATTGCGTCGCGCATCTGAAAGATCATTTCTTATTTCCAGCGTCGTATATAGAGAACTATTGGCGCTGATTTTTGCTTTGAGCTGGGTTTGAAGAATGGCCTGGTTTCGATTATTGATCTTACCATCCTCTCTAGAAAAGTAGGAGATGTGATCCAACTCCCCAAAACCACTTAGCTCTATCTTTTTCTCTGATTCTTCCGTATCCTGAGCAAGTACCAGAATTGGGAGTAGTAATAAAACCCAAAAGGCTATGTATTGAATAGCGGGCATTGGTCAGCGGATTAGTCAGCAGATTCCAGATAGCGTTTGGTAAATAAGTCCTCTTTGATAGGCGCATCAATGACGTATTCATCAAAGGCTAAGACAGTTTTATGTTGGGTCTTCAAATTGGTAATCTCCATTTTGTATACTCGCCATTTGCTGCTTCCTTCCACCTGCTTGATATCGCTCGCCTTATAAGTCTTGATCGCCTTGTCCTTTTTATCAAAATAGTCGATCTGAGCGATGATGAAATTATCTTTGCGGACCATGATTTCCCTTCGTCCATAGCCAGAGTTTTTCCGCTTTTTATCATTATTGGGAACTGCTTGGATGTGATAACAGTCGGCTCCATCTACGGATACCGTTCCAAGCAAAGTATAATCATAAGCCTCTAGTTCCTCTCGCTCCATATCCTCATAGGTGAAATCTGAACCCATGAAATTGTCGCTTTCATCACTTGCCGAGATGCGGCGACTGCGACGTAGCGCAGGGAGATACAGCCATTGTACATCCTTTTGATCGCTGTATTCAATGGATAGGAAACCAGTCCCTTTTACATCGCCAGGGGCGAGGAATTTGATCAATGAAGATCGGTTATCCGCCTCATCTGTCTTGATGTATTGCTCAATCTGCCGAGATCTTTCCTTCCCACGGCTATTGATGAGCTTCATCGTCAAGGTGGCATATTCATTGTCGGAGTTGATCTCTTGATCACTTTTGGTCATGATTTCCAATGCTGTTAGGTCTTGTGCATTTAGATCGCTCTGATTGATGCACATCCAAACGAGCATAGATAGAAACAGGATTTTTTTCATAATAAGCTATTGTAGTTTTCGATGAATGAACTTTCTCGCTTTAGGCAGGCGAGGTATCACAATATGGTGCTGCTCTTGCAACGGATTTATTTTTTACCCTTGGCTTATTCCAAAGTATTTTTTATCGGGCTTCTGCCATTTCCAGTGCTGTTTCCACTGGCTTATCCTTTGCTTGAAAGGTGGAGGGAAATAGGCTGAAAAGTAGAGGAAAAATAACTAGTGAGCCAAAGGCGACCGTAATCATCGTTAGCGATATCAACCAACCAAAGGCTTGTAGGGGAATAAAGCCAGAAAAAACAAAGACGATAAAACCCAGTATATTAGAGAATACATCGTACAAAATGGCTCTTCCCGAAGTGACCATTGTATTGATCGTAGCTTGCTCAATGTTATTACTTTTACGAATCTCTTCCCGATAACGACTTAGATAATGAATGGCAAAGTCGACACCGATCCCAATCCCAATGGCTGTAATAATGGCTGTCCCAGTCTCCAAACGAATCCCCAAAAAGCCCATCACGCCAAAGGTCATAATCGTAGACAAGGTAAGGGGAATGATCGCTAGAAAACCCTGTAGGAAGCAACGGAAGACCATAATACAGAAGATCAAGACCACCAAAATGGCTAGTATTATATTTTGAATCTTACCTGTTACGATATACCGAATCTGTGCTAACCAAAACATGATCTCCCCACCAAAATCCAGGCGAGCTGTTTGTCCAAATAGATCGGCACCGTAGGCGGAGAAAGATTCAAAAAGTCGGGTATGATCATCCTGCTCAGAGGTAGAAAGCATCACCCGAATTTTAGCCCTTTGGTAATCGTAATCGACCAAGTCGTTAAAATCACCTGGATCGCCGGACATAGAATAAAGCAATAAGTATTGAGCGATGAGTTCTCTGCTGTCGGGTACAATTTCAAAGGCGGGGTCTCCTCCGTTCATTTCCCGATGGATTCGACGAATGACATCGGCAAAGGAGCTGGTATAGCCCACGCCAGCTTGCTGCTCGGCGAATTCCTGAAAGTCAGCAATTTTCTTTAGCAATACGGGGTCCTTAATATCCCCCTCCTCAAGACCTTCAATCATTACTTCCATGGAGCGGGTTCCCCCTAAATTATCATTAAACTGATCAAAGGTTACCCTCAAGTGATGATCTTTGGGAAAGTACTTGATAAAATCATTGCCGATCCGAATTTTACTAATGCCTATCATAGAAATAACCAGAATCAAACCCGTTGCCAGCAGTATTTGGCTTCTTCGCCTTAGGGAGAAGAGTGCTAGATTGGTGAGAAAACCCTCTAGCTTACAGTCCTCTACCTTTTTCTTCGTTGGTTTCAACAGGGCAATCATAGCTGGTAAAAAAGTCATGGAAATGATCAATATACCTAGTATACCAATTGAGGTAACCACCCCAAATTCTCGAATGGAAGTAACTTTAAATATCAAAAGGGTAATAGAGCCTAGAGCCGAGGTAACTCCTGTCATAACTACTGCTGGACCGATATTCTTCATCGCCTCAGCAATGGCGACTCGCGGATGATCAAAGGCCCATCGCTCTTCATAATATCGTTGAAGGATATGAATACCATAGGAGCTGGCGATAGCGACCATCAACATGGGTAGGGCAGAAGAAACAACTGTGATGGGGTAGCCAATATGCCCCATCGCTCCCATTACCCAAACAATGCTCAGAACCACAACCCCAAAAGGCAAGACAACCCCTTGCCAGGTGCCAAAAGAAAGCAGGTATCCTATCAAGACCAAACCCAAGGCCAAAGGAAGCAAAGTATTCACATCTTTCTGGATGCCAAGATCAATTTCCTGACTTTGGACGGGCCCTCCAGCTACATAGATTTCTTCGGGTCCTTCATATTTGGCAGCAATGGCATTAGCTTGTTGGTGAATCAAGCCTTGATCACTACCAATCAACACATTAGCCATAATAGTCGTGAAAGTTTCGTCTTCAGAAACCAGTCGTTTATGAACCAATCTATTATCGCGAACCTTTTGTTTTAGTGCGTATATCTCTGATTCCGTTTCTGGTACTTCTTCTATCATCGGGCCTACTTCAAGCCCCCATTCTTCTCCAGAAATGCTATTGATATTGGTTAAACTAACAATCTCATCGGCGACCACTCCTTCCACTTCTTTGAGTTCTTCTGTAATCTTCATGATCTTATCCAGCGTAGCCTGCTCGTAGACATCCTCGCTCTTGATGCCGACCAATAAGATATCTTTTTTACCAAAGACTTCATCCAGACGGTTATTAGTCAGGACGATCGGATCGTCTTCTGGCAATTCTGATTCTTGGTTATTGTGCGTCTCTAATTTGGGAATACCCAGGCCGAGTAGCACGGTAACGATTGCTACAAAAACAAGGACCATTTTGGGGTTTTGGCTGGTAAAATCAGCGAATTTTTTCATTGGTTTCGCGCTTAAATCCTTAATAATTATTTAAAGTATACTAGGTCTTAGAAAAGTATGGGCTTAACTAGATTGGCTTTAAGTATTGCCTGGGAATACTGATGGAAAGCACCTGCTTAAGTGCTTGGATTTCAATGAGAAAGCGAGCCTTTCCTTGTTGACGACTCATTTTTCCCTTCATTCCCTTGAAAGGACCGCCGATGACCTCTGTCGCTTGTCCAGACCGGAATAGACCATGTTCGACACAAATATCTTGTCCCCTATTGATCAGCTGTTTAATGGCATCAATTTCCTCGGCTTGGAGGGTGGCTAATCGGCCCTCAAAAGCAATAAATCGAACCAAACCGTTGATACCATTTAATGCCGGAATTTGGTCTTCGGTGGTATGGACAAATACGTAATTAGCAAATAAGGGTAGCTCAACTGTCTTTTGCCGATCACTCCATTGTCTTTGGACTTTCTGTAGGGGGAGGTAAGACTGTATGCGTCTCTCCTGGATGTTTGTATGGACCTTTTTCTCCGATCGAGAACAGGTATAGGCAACATACCATTTCATTGTAAAGCGTCTTTTTGTTCTAGATTGAACCTCAACCTTCGGCTGTGTTTAGTTATTTTCATTTGGAGCACAGCTCCGCCACTTCAGTCACAATCTTACTTGAGACCAAAAGGAGTATTGTTACAATGAGTGCTCATTGTTGATCCAATACAAAAAATAATTCTTTATAATCGTTTTACAGCTTCTCGAAGGTCACGTATAAACGCGACACAATTGAACAGACCAAATCACACGAGGCAATTTGATCTTTTGTTTGTTTAATATAAAGCTTTAGCTAGAAGAACAAAGTTAAGACCATAGGTAGATCTTACTCTTATTTAATCCACTCATAACGTCTTTTGTTACTATTCAGGTATAAAGACGAAGGAATATTAATACTGATTTAAATTTTCATTGTATCAGCCTTACGATAGATTTTAATTATACAAAATTGAAGATGGCAAATACACTGACATTATACCCCGTTCTGGATATCAATATTAGATATGATTTTACTTGAAGGAGCTTTTGTTAAATTGCATTTACCACCAGTACAAGGAAAGTACGCGAGAAAAGGAACTTACTTTTCGTAGCTTTTTCTGTGAACGTGTCTCGCAGCACAAGTACAAATGTAAACAAATTACCTTTTGTTTTCAAGGGCTTACTGAAATTTTTTTGCACATCGTTAAATTTTATGTTTTTTTCAGATTTAGGTTATATATCTACAAATCTGTTTACATTTGCGAAATATTTCACATATATAGAATTCACTCTACGAACCGATTCAATGATTTAGCAGTTCGATGTATGATAAATAAGTTACTTGGCACATTACTACTTTTACTTGTTAGCTATTCTTTTTCCTTTTCGCAAAACATCCCTATTGATCCCGATCGGGCGAGAATAGAATTGGAAAGACGTGGTTTAGATGAAGACCAGGTCCGACAAAAGCTTTTGGAAAAAGGAATAGACATCAATAATATTGACCCCAGTCAGATTGGCGAAGTCGAACAAGCTTTGGAAGAAGCTATTCGAGAATTAGAAGAAGAAAATCAGCGCGCCGCTTCCCAAACGGCCAACGAAATTACCAATGAAGCAACCAGGGCCATCCAAGAGGAGATCAGCGATGTGGCCAAAGAAGCCACCGAAGAGATCAACGAATCAGTGGAAGAAGGAAAACCCTTGGATCAAGCTATTTCGGAAGAAATTATTGATGCGCAATTAGATCCTCCTGCCTCTGGTGTCTATGGCCAACAAATTTTTCGCGATAAAAGCATTGGGGTATTCAGCAAATCCGTAGATGCCCTTCCCCCAGATTCCTACGTCATTGGTCCAGGCGATCGAGTGACGATTTCCATCTGGGGACTCTCACAGGAAGATGCTACTTATAAGGTACAAGATGGTGGATATATCAAGCCAAGTGGGATGCCCCGCATCAATCTGCAGGGTATTACCTATGAAAGTGCTAAACGACTGTTGGAAAGTCGCTACTCACAATACTATCGCTTTCGCCCTGAAGAGTTTGAGATGACCATCACCTATTCCCGAAACATCAATGTTAATATATATGGTGAGGTTTTTAATCCAGGGACCTTTAATCTTCCAGCAACCAATACTGCTTTCAATTCGCTTGTAGCGGCCGGAGGGCCTTCTAATATTGGCAGTGTGCGAAACATTCGACTGATTAGGGGAGGAGAGGTCAAAGAAATTGATGTATATGACTTTATGATGGACCCCACTGTCAGGGAGAAGTTTTATTTACAGGACAATGACATCATACATGTTGGAGTGGCCGACCGATTGATTAGAATATCTGGTGCGGTGAAACGTCCTTTTGTTTATGAATTGAAAAAGGACGAGAATTTGGTTCAATTGATTGAATATGCAGGAGGACTTAGAGACAATGCTTACCAAAGCAATATCCAAGTAAAGCGTTATGTTGACGATCTAGAAAAGATTATCGATGTCGACCTCAGGACTATCCTGGCAGAGGGAAAAGACTTTATCCTGGAAAGTGGCGATGAGGTATTGATCAATAATATCCCCAAGCCCTACAAGAACTTTGTTGAGATATCAGGAGCAGCGGAGCTTCCTGCCAGGTACGAATTGACGGATAGCATGCGTATCCTCGATTTACTGGCTAAAGGTCAGCCCTCTGAAGATGCTCGAACTGATATTGCTTTCCTGATCCGTACTAATCCCGATCAAACCATCAATTACGAGCGCCTGAATCTAGACCTTGCCCAGAGCCAGCCTGAAGGCATCAACAATCCAGTGCTACAGCCCAAAGATCGCTTGTTTCTTCTGTCTAAGGTGAATTATGTGGATATAGCTACTTTTACCATTAATGGTGCGGTAAGAAAACCCAGTGAGTACAGCTATGATCCCAGACAATCACTTCGAATCGAAGATGCCATTATCCTGGCTGGTGGTCTTCGCCCCGATGCGACCAATTTTGCCTACATCAGCAGAGTAGATCCCAGCAATACCGATAATATAGAGTACATCCGTGTTCAGCTGGACAAAGCCATGCAGGACCCTAATTCTGGCAACAACCTTTATCTACAGGCCAATGATGTACTCTATATCTACTCCAATTTGCTTTACACAGACGAGTTTTTTGTCAGCGTACAGGGAGCTGTTCGCCAGCCAGGTAAATTCCAATATGATGAAAGTTTGACCCTAAGAGACTTACTAACCATGGCCGGTGGGTTAAAATTAGAAGCTGCTACCAGCCGGGTAGATATCTCTCGACTAATCATTCGCGATAATGAACCAACTAAAGTTTTAGTTGGT
>JBCBDH010000169.1:0-10273 GCA_038529855.1 Bacteroidota bacterium
CTGCCCGTGCCGCCACAGCAGAACCTGGCGAATGGATTGAAGGTAGAGGCTGGCATCAAGAAAAATGGGATCAAGCACTCGACCGTCAAGTCCACGGCTACCCCTATCACGATCAACTCAGCGCCGTCTCCCCCAATAATCCCGTCATCCTCTTTCACGCCAGTGGTCACTCTCTCTTTGCCAATGCCAAGGCGATGGAAGCAGCGGGAATTTCCAAAGAGACCCCAGATCCAGCAGGAGGAGCCATTGTTCGCGACAATAGTGGAGAAGCCATTGGGGTATTTGAAGAAAGAGCCATGCGCTCCATCAGATCGGCCTACAAAGCTTACCAGGATCAACTATCGCCAGAAAGCCTGGAAGCCCAATGGTATGATGCTATTGAACTAGCCCAAAAGGAATGCTTAGCTAAAGGAATTACTTCTTTTCAGGATGCGGGTTCTACCTACGAAGAAATTGCTCGCTACAAAGATATGGCTAAGCAAAAGCAATTTGATCTTCGCCTCTGGGCTATGCTACGACATTCTTATGCGGAGATGAAGGATAATTTAGTGGGTTTTCCCATTCGCGATGTGGGTGATCACTACTTTACAGTTAATGCTATCAAGACAGAAGTAGATGGTGCTTTGGGGGCTTTTGGGGCCTGGCTGCTGCGCCCTTATACGGACAAGCCCAACTTTCATGGCCAAAATACCACTACGATTGAGGAAGTAAAAAACATCGCCCAATTGGCCCTTGATCATCAATTGCAATTGTGTGTCCATGCCATTGGGGATAGAGCCAATCGAGAAGTGCTCAATATTTTTGAGCAGCAGTTTGAACGCATGGAGGAGTGGAGCGACTTGCGCTGGCGGATAGAGCATGCCCAGCATTTACATCCCGATGATATTCCACGGTTTAGGGCATTGGGGGCTATTGCTTCGATGCAGGGCATTCACTGTACTTCTGATGCCCCTTTTGTCGTCAAGCGATTGGGAGAGCAGCGATCCCGTGAAGGTGCTTATGCCTGGCGCTCTTTACTCGATGCTGGAGTGGCTATTGCCAATGGAACGGATGCCCCAGTAGAAGATGTCGACCCCCTACCCTCTTTCTATGCCTCCGTCACCCGCAAACGCGCTGATAATGGTATGATCTTTTTCCCTGAGCAAAGTATGACCCGCGAGGAAGCCATCCATACCTATACGCTAGGCAATGCCTACGCTGCTTTTGAAGAACAGGATAAAGGGTCTTTGGAAAAGGGCAAGCTCGCGGATATCGTCGTTTTATCCAATGATCTAGTGACCTGTTCGGAAGAGGATATCTTGAAAACAGAGGTTTTGTATACGATTGTTGGGGGGCAGGTTAAGTATAAAAGGGATTAAGGAGTTCGCCTTCCGCCCATTGTCTGAGTAATTTGGAATTACTCCGACAGGGCTGCCCAAGCGTAGTTATTCTTTAACAAGCTTTAATACTTGTCGCTCACTAAAGGTATCTGAAGAATAGAGCACCAGAAAATAAAGGCCGCTGTTTAGTGCTGATAGATCCACAGCCATTTGCTGTTGTTGTATCAAATGAGATTGCAGTAATTGCCCAGCTGTAGTATAAATGTCTATGAGCACTGGCTCATTCCTCCATTCGCCCCAATCCAATTGAAGCCAATCTACCACGGGATTAGGAGAAATTTTGATACTTGGTTTGTCTTCTTTCCCAAGTGATTGAACACTCGTACTGATCAGATTTTCCGAATCACAATCAATATCATCAAAAAATAAACCCACTGTTTCATCATCTGAATAGCAACGCAAATACCTTTCCCATGAACCATCACACAGACTACTACTGTGATAAGTATCTGGATATAAACCCGTCAGGAAGCCAATCCCTTCAATAATCTGTGTTTCATATTCGTCTACATGCCCAGTCCAATTAAAGCTTTCCACCCGAACGTGTTGTACTTGACGGTCTTCTTGATTGGGCCCCATAAAAGTAGAAAGGGAATCTACATATACGATAAGAGAGTCCTGAATATCTAAATTAGTAGAAATCGTCCAGCTATCACCAGGCTCAGCGCTAAAGTCAATCAGCAGCATAAAAGAATCTAGGATGGGATGGTAAAAATAAAGTTGGTCCGCCTGATAATTCAAGTGCAATTGATGACCAAACATCAAACCATTACAATGTAAGCCATGTGCATTATAACGCTGAATGGTTTGGACTGGACGTCCATTAATCACCGTATCTCCCTCATAGGCCAATTTGACATAGCTAAAGTTAGGACTGGCAAATGAATTTACATGATTATACCAGGTTGCGCCTGGTACTGCCCATTCCTGAGCAAAAATACAGATGGATAAGCCAAACAGCAGGAGGAGAAGGCCAAGTTTTGTTTTCATTTTATTTTTGTTTGCTTATATAGAATCCGGGTGTAACAAGTTAAATGGAAATTCAGCAATTTACCGCTCTTCCAATCAACTATTAATAGCGACCATTTGACATTTAGCTCTAAAAAAAATGACCCGACACCCAAAAGTATCGGATCATATCATCTAAAGACGTTCACCTATTGTGAATAATATTTTGGTATTCGATGGATTGATCCATCGTTTAGCATCGTCTTAATTGGCATCTCTGACATCTCCCGATCCAGAAATATCCACATTGATTACAGGGAAGCCCTTGTAGCGCACATCCCCACTACCACTGATTTTGATATCCAACTGATCGGCAACATTAACATCTGCATCGCCAGAACCAGAAATGTTTATTTCCATCTGTCCAGTCTCCATACCAAAAGCCTCAAAATCGCCAGAACCGGAAATACTCAGATCGGCTTTGTCCACAACCCCTTCTAGCTGCATTTCTCCCGAACCCGCAATTCGCGCTTCTAATTCAATAGCATCCAATTCCAAATTCATATCGCCAGAGCCAGAAACTCGCAGTTCTAAAAATTCGGTTGTCAAAAGACCTTCGCTTTCTATTTTTCCAGAACCAGACAGCGATAGTTTATCTACATCTGGAAGCGTCACAAAAATCTTTAGTTGATCATAATTCCGAACACAATCGTCAAATTCAATTTCCCAGATGTCATCTTGAATATCCAGTTCGATCAAGTCGACGATGTTCTCCTGGCCTTCTACCAAAACCTTTTGTTTGGCGCCTTGAACCAAATAGACATCCGCATCAATTTTTAACTCGATCCCATAAAATTCATTGAGGGTCAATTCCTGACTGACGATATCCCCCTCTCCTTTTTCACAATTAAATAAACCGCCATCATCATCGTCAAAATAACAGGCCGATGTACTCATCAATAAACAGAGCACCGCCAGTTGAATCCAATTTGATATCTTCATACGTCTTTTATTTTTTTGAGGTGAACACTCCCATGCCTAGGGGCTGAGAGACCAATGATTATTAAAACTCTATTCGATAATTGATGTTGGGAAATAGACCAGTTTGGGTCCACTGTTCCAGATTACCCGTATCCTCATCGTAATAAACGATATCAGCATTGAGGCGATTGGTCACATTTTGGATGTCTAGCATCACCGTGTGGGTAGTCCGTTTTTTATTGACTTTATAGCTCAATCCGATATCAAAGCGATAGTAGGCGCCAACCTGTTCTTCAAAAGCGCGATCTTCAAAAAAGACAGCTTCTCCATCTATACGCGACTGCTCCAAATTAATAGGAGTATAGCGATTCCCCCCAGAGACAATGGCTCTGGCATTTAGACCAATGAGCTTGTTGCCTTTTTTCCCCACCTTAAACTCTTTACCTCCCAATACATTTAGGCGATAATTGGAATTGTAGCGCGTGTTGTATTCTATCCCATCCAGAGGGGTAAATTTAGATTCGAAAACCGAACCTGTCACGAGGAAGTAATACTGGTTTGAAAAGAATTTTTCCAGCGTAAGATCGATCCCGTAGTTGCGTCCTGTTCCGTCATTGACACTGGCTTCTGCAGCAATAATATCCCAAACATCCAGTGCATTGATGATAGATGCCCGACTGCTCGGATCGTTTTCAACTGCTACATCGTACAGATGTTGGTAATACAATTCGACCTTGAGTCGCAAATTGGGCGAAAAACTATGATCGTATCCTAAAACAGCATGCATGGATTTGCCTAATTCCAAATCTTTATTGGGTCCATCGCCTTCCAAGTCTACTCCACCCGTGGTGAAGTAAAAAGGTAGAGGTTCGGGGCGGGAGTGGATACCGACCGCTGCGCTCAGCACTTTATTAGAAGAGAGCTTCCAGCGAGCGGCTAAGCGAGGCTCGATAGAAAAATTTTGATTGAGTGCAAAATAAGTGTAGTGCAAGCCAGAATTAAGCGTAAAGCGATCGTTGAATTTGTACTTCCATTGTCCAAATGCCTGGATAAGTTGGGTATTTCCAGATTTATCAAAATAGGTTTCCAAGATGCGCTCATCAGTGTTCCAATAGCGAAATTGAAAATCAAAATCCAAATGACTGGCAATAAAGCCTGCTCGAATGGTACTTTTTCGACTGAGCTTATTGGTGTAAGTTGTACTCAGTCGAATAGCATTATTTTCAAAAGGTAGATCATAATCAAATTGCTCTTGGTAGTCTTGATTGGCATCAAGCCAATAGCTTTCGCCATTATATTGATCACTAGAGGCAGCCACCACCGTTCTCAAATAACTGCGATCTGACAAAAGGATGCGATGCGACAGACCAATAACGCCCATGACTTGGCTCTCTGTGTAGCCCTCATGGTCATCATCCGTCTCCCAAGCAGTAGAATCGGCAACAGGCTCAAAAAAACTACTGTTCTTTCCCCCCAAACCAAATAGAGAAAAGGTGCCTGCCTTTTTAGTAGGGAAATTGAATTTGAAAGACAGATCCTGGTACTTTGGCAAAATATCGCCCACAGGACTTAGCCCTACGGCCTCCAAAGCAGACAAGGTCGAATAGCGATAATTGATCAAATAAGAAGCATTGGACCCAGGACTAAAAGGCCCTTCTACGGAAGCCTCTACACCCAATGCACCAATCATAAAGGCATACTCCCGTCTTTCATTATTGCCATTGCGCATATTCAAATCAAAAACACCAGAAAGCGCATTGCCAAATTCAGCAGGAAAGGCCCCCGTATAGAAATCGGAATTGGACAGCGTACTACTACTCAGCATACTAATCCCCCCTCCAGAGTTTCCTGGAGAGCCAAAATGATTGGGATTGGGAATTTCAATTCCTTCCAGTCGCCACAAAACGGAGCGAGGGGAATTTCCACGAACCATAATTTCATTAAATAAATCACTGGAACCACCCGTATTCGATACCCCAGCATAATTTTGCGCCATTCGCGCTGGATCAAAAAAGCTGGAAGCATAACGACTGGTTTCCTCTACAGAAAAAGAACGAGCGCTCACTACGGCCATTTCATTGATGGTCTGGGTTTTGTCTTGATCAGCTTTGACGACTACTTCTTCTAATTGATTCGCTGACTCTTCCATCTCTATAGTAAGTACCATTTCCTTTCCTGATTTTAGAAATAAGCTGTTCATCACGACTGGCTCATATCCCAAATAACTAATGGCCAGGCCAATACGGCCAACAGGAATCTCTGATAGCTTAAATCGACCATCCATATCTGTACTTGTACCAATCACAGGATTGGAATTCAGTAAGATGATATTGGCACCAATAAGGGGCATTTTAGAGTCCTTATCTACTATCATTCCCCGAATATTCTGACTGATGGTTTCCTGGCCCGTGAGCGACCAGCTCGTTAGAAAACAAAGACCGAATACGATATATTGAAGTTGCTTCAGCATGATGCTGCTTTTTAAGGTTTTAGAGTAGGCTTGAATTTCCATGCCTGGTCGAAAGAGCGAAAATTCAAACCTTCTCTTGATAAAGTTTCGTTGAATCGCTGTCTTCTCCTTTCAAATTAGACAGTCGATGAGCAGGTAAGACAGTGGCTAATGCGCTGTATACCCATTAAAAAAATGAAAAGAAAAGATGATTTTTTAGCCCAGATGATGGACTAACATGATTACCAATTATTACGGTGCCAATGGCCAAAGCCACCGATTCTAAAAGTCAAAGTAGCCACCATGCCATTGAGTGCATCTGAGGCGATGTCGTCATTAGCACGGATGCCGTCTACATAGCGGTAGCCAACAGTGGTTGCGATCTTGAACCAGCGAAAGACATTGAGTTCAACGCCAGCTTCTGGGGTCAGTACAAAGATGCCATCATCATAGGAGGCATTGTTTTCATCAATCTCAATTCCAATCGCTCCCCAGCCAATTTTGGCACTGCTAAAAAAGTGAAGCAATTTGTAGTGTGGGCTGGTAAAGCCAAACCAAAGCCCTCCATGTCCCATATCCAAGCGGAAATTATTGTCATCGTCAAAAATCTCTTCGGCCAGCTCTGTCGTTCCAAGACCATAGCCCCCTAAAAAGAAATTGCCAATGATCAATCCACCGCCACCACCAACAGAGGTGCCGATTTCATCATTATCACCAAACTGTCCAAATTCGACAATTGGCGCTCCAAAAGCCCCCACGACGCGGGCTTTGCCAAATAAGGTTTCTTCTTGTTGTGCCCAAGTGCTAAAAGCCAGGGTCATGGCTGCGATAAAAATTATTGCGTTTTTCATTTTAAGTTTTTTAATTCACAATTTGAGGCATAACATCCCCAGGACAAGGTATTAGCACATCCTAGCCCATAGAGACATTAGTCAATAAATGGTTTGGTAAAAAAATAAACTTCTAGTCAACCCGAGGAGTTATTCTCCTCTGTCGTCGTACAGTAGTCCTGTTGTCATGGTCCTAAGACCAGTTCCTCCAAGCTGCGGTGATTAAGCCATCGTCTCTGTATTTAAAAGCGAATCCCTCCGTGAATACCAATCCAGGTTTGCCACTGCGCATTATTGGCGTCAATATGGTCTTCCCAGATGGTGTAGGGAACGAGTTCTGAACCCAACTGAACCACTCCTGGCACTTCTGACCCCTTAGCCCTTTGGCGTCGACTGGCCAGCAGATTAAAGGTTGGCCCAATGAAAAGACTCAATTGGGGGGTCAGGCCATAGTCATAAGTCAAGCTCAGTTGGTTGAGTAGATTCAACTCGTTGGTCCAGACTTCACACTCATTGATGTGCATACTCATCAATTCGATATTTAGCAAGCTTCGCTCTCCCAGCGTCCAGGCATGGCCAATACCATAACCCAATCCCCAACTGTAACATTTACCGGTATTGAGGAGGGGCTTATTGCTGAAGTGCATCCCCACTTGAAAAATATTGTAGAAAGATTTGGTCCCTAGTTTTACACCCATCCGAGCATGCATAAAATCACTGCCCGACAGTTCAAAGCGATTGTATCCGCTTTTGACAAAGTTGATTAGACCAATTGAAGTTCCGTTAATCGTATCGTTGATATTAATAATTCCCAGTTGAAATCCATCGACCTCCTTGGCGATGTTGATGAATCCACTAATCTGCCCATGCGTCACGGTCTCCGCGATATTGACCAGCCCTGAAAACTGTCCGTTCACCTCTCCTCCAGTTCGATTAAATAAACCTGCTACCTGAGTGCCCGAAACATCCCCTCTGCCGATATTAAATAAACCCGCCACTTGCACACCAATCATATCGCTTCCTACTACATTCATCAAACCTGCACTTTGAATAGCGACCGAGCGACCGTGGCTGATATTGAAAAGCCCTGCCGTTTGCACCCCTGTAATCCGATTTTTTCCAATATTGAATAGCCCTGCCATTTGTGTACCTACGATATCTCCATTGACCACATTGCCCACACCAGCCAATTGAAAACCATTCACTCCTGTTCTGACCGTATTAAACATACCACCTACCTCTACGCCATTGACGCCTCCATTATGTCCCCAAAATACATTGAGCGACACCGTATTGGTGTAATCATCCGAGCGATAATGATTGGTGCCCAGATAAGGGAAGATCGACATTTGAGCCATGCGACTTTTATCGGTTCTATTGTAGAAGTCGATTTGGTCGGGAAGATCGTCATCAGCTCGCTCTAGCGAGGAGCGAAATTTAGGGCTCACCTCATTGATGGCTTCTTGCTCGATGGGCGGCAAATTCAACCAGGGCTTACGATGGGTGGGCACAAAGATAAACTCTTCAGCGGCCATCATGGATTCCTCATCCAGCTCTCTCGATGAGGTACTCTTATCAAAAATTCCCCCGTTTTTTTCCAGAGATATTGGCTTGTCAGGGTCTAATTTTAAGACGACCTGATTGCCAATGGTAGCGAAGATGACTTTGGTTTCTTTTAACAACAAGTCGAGCGCTTCGCTAAGGGGTATTTGGCTGGTTTGAGCAGAAACCTCCTGGCCAACGGGAATGACATTGCGGCTGTAGGCAAAACGCACCTGATAAACCTGGCTGATGTCACTCAGCGCATCGCCCAGTCGAACCTTATCGTAGCTAAAGCTCACGGGTTGGTCGAGGATGGGGTTTTGTGCAGATGCCACCAGGACCACGAACAGGGTCAGTATCCATGTCAGCAGAACGTCTTTCATTTGGCTTTTTGCTTCTTGTTTAAATAGCGCTGTTAGTTGGTTTTGTCGGGACAGGCTCCTTTAATCAGGTAGTAGTCCGCTTGTTTTTCTACTTTGAACCCAAGGATGTAGTCAAGCAAATCCGTGACTTCTTTTAAGCTGGGATTTTCAAATTCGTCGATAGAAACCGCACAATTATAGGCAGCAGGATCATCGACTTTGATCTGGACATCGAAGTAGCGTTCCAGGGTTTGTACAACATCTCTAAAGGGTGTATTATCAAAAATAATTTTCTTGGTTTTCCAGGCCGATTCATTTTGGTTGATCTCTTGGCTTTTTTCCAGTACCTTCGAAGATTTTACAAAAACGCCTTTATTGCCTTTTTCTAATTGAATGGCTTTTGGCGCAGCAGGCTTATTGGAAGAAGTGGTCTGCAGTTGCTGTTCTACTTTTACCCGACCACTCTCTACGGTCACCTCTATCTGTCCCTCTTCGGGATAAGCGCGAACATTAAAAGAGGTTCCCAGGACAATGGTCTTTAAATCGCCGCTGAAAATTTCAAAGGTTTTTCCTTCGCGATGCGTCACATCAAAAAAGGCTTCTCCCGTCAATTCCACATGGCGCTCTTCAAAATCAGGCAAATAGCTCAACTGGGAACTTTGGTTGAGCCAAACTTCTGATCCATCAGGTAAAATAATAGTTTGGGTATTGGTCGTCGTTTCTACCAAAATGGGTTCCGCTTCTGGAGCCTGCAAAAACTGATAGCCGACATAGCCCAAGCCAGATACGACCAAAAATACAGCAGCAATTCGCAATAATTGCTGACCAATCGACCAGCGAGGCTTTCTATCGGATAAAGCGACGACATCAGCTGATCCCGCTATCCCTTCCTCGATCTGTTCCCAAGCCTTCGTCATGTCAATGGTTCCGAAATCAGCGTCAAAATTTTCGGTGATGGCCCAAACTTCTGATACTTCTTCAAAGAGGTTTTGATGCTCATCTTGCTGATCCATCCATTTGGATAACTCGGCCAGCTCCCCTGGGCTAATCTCGCCAGCGAGTTGCTTTGCCATTAAATCCAAATATCTGTTTTCGTCCATTAGAAAATCTCTTTTCTGTTTATAGGATGCAGGAGTGGGCCTACCCCCCCTATCCCAAGATTAATTTTTTTTTAGACCCAAAAATCCATCCACACCCATTGATAGGAGGCCTCCTGTGCTAAAAAGGCCCAATGACTTAACCAAAGCCAGCACAAATAGCCCTTCAGCAATTCGCGAAGTATCTTAAGGGCTTTACCCATTTGATTCTCCACCGTCTTGATGGAGATATCCAGCCGCTCCGCAATTTCGCGGTAGCTTAATTCCTCAAATCGACTCAATTGAAAGATGGTACGGCAGCGGGGCGGTAAGGAATTGATGGCTTCCGTAACTTGTACTTTTAGTTCCTTGCCCATATAGAGGTCTTCAGAACTGATCGTTGGATTGCCATAACCAGCTTTGATGGTGAGTTCGGGGTCCATTTGCCTCCGCTTTTGCTTTCGGAAATGGGCGATGGCTTCATTAATGGCCATTCGATTGATGTAAGCCCCTATGGAAGTTTTGATCTCTAGCTGATGCCTTTTTTCCCAAATTCGGATAAAGACTTCCTGGGCCAAATCCTCCACCATATTTTTTTCTTGGACAAAGCGATAGATGGTCCGACACACGGAGGGATAGTGTTGCTGAAAAAGCTCTTGAAGTGCGGAGCGCTCATCGGCTTTCAATCTAGTCAATATGTCATCAA
>JBCBDH010000170.1:0-10209 GCA_038529855.1 Bacteroidota bacterium
GGAAAATCGCGCGGAGTATAGGGGATGAGGAGATGGCCAGTCAGGCAGAAGCAATGATCGCCGAATCCTCTCGCATGATCGAGGCTTGCTATGATGAAGAACGAGGCGTATATACACAAGCAATTGACTCTAAAAACTTGGACGCTAGTTTATTACAACTGATCAATATGGGCTATCTAGACCCACATTCAGAGAAGGCCAAACAGCATTTAGCGGTTTTGGAAGAGGAACTTCGTACCGATTCTGGTTTATTTTATCGCTACAAACACATCGACGATTTCGGTGCTCCTGAGTCCACCTTTTTGATTTGTGCTTTTTGGTATGTGGAAGCCTTGGCTAGAATGGATCGGGTAGAAGAAGCCATTCAGATTTTTGAGCAATTGCTTCAGCATGGCAACCACCTGGGGCTGCTCAGCGAGGATGTACATGAGCGCTCTGGTAGTCAGTGGGGAAATTTCCCCCAAACCTACAGCCATGTAGGCTTGATCAATGCCGCATTTACCATTTCCAGAAAACTGGATCAACCCGTTTTTAAATAAATCCATTTATTCAGCAGCCAATCCAATCATACCATGCGAATCTTTCTTGTCGGATTTATGGGATCGGGTAAAAGCCGAGTTGGTAAAGAATTGGCAGAGGCATTGGATTATCAGCACATCGACCTGGATGAGTGGATCGTCCAAAAAGAAGGGCGCAGTATTCCTGAAATTTTTGAAGAGCAGGGAGAGGCCCATTTTCGCGAATTGGAGCATCGCTATTTGTTGGAGATGGCCAAGGAGGAAGATACCGTGATTAGTAGTGGGGGAGGGACGCCTTGCTTTAGCGACCATATCCATTGGATGAATGCCCATGGATTGACCATTTTTCTCGACTTATCAGAAGACCGCTTACTAGAAAGACTCTTGCGCAAACCAGGAAAAAGACCTTTGATTACTGGAAAATCATTGGCAGAAGTTCAGGGTTTTATCCAAAAGAAGCTAGCGGAGAGAAGGGGCTTTTACGAACAGGCTAAAATTCTGTATCGCATTGGGGAAGAAGAAAGGGAGGTGACTCAAGGCGTACATAGGATCGTACAATCCATGCTTGGATAAGTTCACGGGCAGATATCTTTAGACCTTTTCTAAATAATTATTTTGCTATTCCGTACGGTCTGAGAATTGCTTTTTCACTACCTTGAATAGACTCAAGTGTCTGAAAACCCTCTGCTATGGATGTTGAAATATTAGCCCGAATTCAATTCGCTTTTACCATTTCATTCCATTATATCTATCCTCCACTGAGCATTGGCCTCGGCCTCGTCATGGTTATTATGGAGGGGCTTTACCTACGAACCAAGGAACCTATTTATCAGAAGATGGCGCGTTTCTGGACCAAGATATTTGCGCTGACCTTTGGTATTGGCGTTGCCACGGGTATTGTGATGGAGTTTGAATTTGGTACCAATTGGGCCACTTACTCGCGCTATGTAGGTGATGTATTTGGCAGTGCCTTAGCAGCTGAAGGGATTTTTGCCTTTGCCCTGGAAAGTGGTTTTTTGGGCGTCTTGCTTTTTGGTTGGAATAGAGTGAGCCCTAGAGTGCATTTTATAGCGACACTTGGGGTCTTTCTAGGCTCCATGTTTTCGGCAGTGTGGATTGTGGTGGCCAATAGTTGGCAGCAAACCCCAGCGGGCTATCATATTGTAGGAGAGGGGATGAATGCCCGCGCAGAGATTATTGATTTTTGGGCCATGGTCTTTAACCCATCAAGTGTGGATCGCTTGACCCATGTTTGGATTGGAGCTTTCTTGGCAGGCACCTTCTTGGTGCTGAGTGTACATGCTTATTACCTTCTCAAAAATCGCCACATCGAGCTTTCCAAAAAAGCCTTTAAAATTGCTTTAGTTTTAGCTACCGTAAGTGCATTGGCTCAATTGTTTACGGGCCATCATTCCGCTACTGGTGTAGCCGAAAATCAACCAGCCAAACTCGCGGCGATGGAAGGGCATTTTGATAGCTTTGCCGCTGCTGATATGTATCTTCTGGGCTGGGTGGATAAGGAGGCCAAGGAAGTGACTGGTCTTAAAGTGCCAGGGGGCTTGAGCTTTTTGACCTATGGCGACTTTGAGGAGCCTGTCAAGGGCCTGGAGTATTTCCCACCAGAAGATCGTCCTTCGCAAATCAATGCCATTTTTCAGTTTTACCACATCATGGTAGCTATTGGGATGGCTTTAATTGCCCTGTGTTTGTGGGCCTGTTTTCAGTGGTGGCGAGGACGATTATTTGAACAGCGATGGTTATTACAATTATTTGTATGGTCAGTAATCTTACCGCAAGTGGCCAATCAAGCGGGTTGGTTTGCTGCGGAGATGGGGCGGCAGCCTTGGGTGGTTTATGGCTTACTACGCACCTCAGATGCCCTTTCCAAATCTGTAACAGCAAACCAGGTCCTATTTTCGCTCATCATGTTTAGTGTGATCTATGCCTTATTGCTTTTCTTGTTTTTGTATTTGCTCAATAAGAAGATCATGCATGGACCAGATGATAAGGATCTGATAGATAAGCGTCCCATGCAAAAGGAAATGGCTATTCAATTAAACAAAAAAATCTAGTCGCTATGTTGCTCAGCACTTTTCTCGGTATAGATTACCCTACTTGGTGGTTTTTATTGGTGGGGGCGGTATTTTCAGGCTATGCGATTTTGGATGGCTTTGATTTGGGCGCAGGGGCTTGGCACTTGTTTTTTAGAAAAGAAAAAAGTAGGCGAATTGCTTTAAATGCTGTTGGCCCTGTATGGGATGGAAATGAGGTTTGGTTGGTGATTGGGGGAGGAGCGCTCTTTGCAGGTTTTCCAGTGATGTATGCTTCCTTATTATCGTCAATGTACATTCCTTTTATGCTCTTTCTGGCTTGTTTGATTTTTAGAGCAGTGTCTATTGAGTTTCGCTCCAAAGAGCCCATGCTTTGGTGGCGCCGTATGTGGGACATTAGCTACAGCGTATCGAGTATTTTATTGGCGCTACTATTGGGCATCGTATTGGGCAATGTCCTACAGGGTATTGCCATTGGTCCCAATTTTGAATTTGTTGGCTCTTGGCTCACCTTTTTTAACCCCTACGCCTTTTTAGTCGCCTTGACCACCTTATCCCTCTTTATGATGCATGGAGCCATCTACCTAACGATGAAAACCGAAGGGCGTTTATTTACCAAAGTCACCCTCTTGCTTCGCAATGCCATCATTTTCTTTATGATTATGCTGGGCCTGACGACCATGTACACCCTGATTTACATCCCGCATTTATCTGATCAGTTTAAAGCTCAACCTTGGCTATTTGCCTTACCCGTACTGACTTTCCTCGCGGTGGCCAATATTCCTCGTCTGGCCAGTAAGCGAAAATATCTCCAAGCCTTTATTTTCTCCTCTGCAAGTGTTAGCCTCTTGCTTCTACTCGTTGCTATTGAGCTGTATCCCGTGCTCTTGCTATCTACTGTTGATGCAACGTATAACATTACCGTTTACAATGCGGCCTCCTCTGATCATTCCCTGAGCATCATGCTTAGAATGGCCGCAGTTGGTATTCCCTTGGTATTTGCCTACACTTGGTTTGTATACAGTACTTTTTGGGGAAAAGTGGAGTTGGATGAGATGAGTTATTGAGCATAGGGAAGCTGGGTAAAGGATTAAAAATACGGCTAATAATTATTACAGTTCTTGTTTTTTTAATTTATTGAGGCTTAGAATAACCCCAATAAATTGAATTATGTACCCTCGTATGCAACAACTACTACTTGCGATTGTATTCGCTTTTCTGTTATTTACCCCTATTAGTCAAGCCCAAACCTGGCTGGAGAGAATGGAAAATTACAAGATAAAACCCATCTTTTCTATTCAATCCTGGGCGACCTTTTCTCATGGTATGGAAGTGTTTGATCCCGAGAATCAGCGCTATGTAGAAGTAGATGATCGCCTAAATTTTGAAGTCAGGCGACTTCGCTTTGGTGCCAAAGGTCAGCCCTATCCCAATTTGCGTTTTGTATTAGTAGGCGCCATTGACTTCATTGGTAGAGATGTGCTAAGTGCCATGCAAGGAGGTGTAAGTAATGGCAATCTTCCCGTATTGGGCATATGGAATGCTTACACTATATGGCGAGTCAAGGATGGAAACGAAGGCTTAAATGTCTTTTTAGGCTATTTCCCCACTCCCTTTGGTCGAGCAAGTATTTCCTCTGCTACCAATGCGCCCTCATTTGAACAAGCCTGGGCCCAAAACTATGTTCGCAGACATCTCGTTGGCAGAGGTCCAGGCCGAACAGTAGGCTTGGCCCTGGGAGGTGTGATCCTCAATGAAGCCATGAATCGCGGCCTACATTATACCCTGGGCATCTACAATCCCAATTATTTTTCCAATGATGGCAATTCCGCTGGCTCCCAATACGCTCCGCTCCTCGCTGCCCGAACGGTTCTCTACTTAGGTGATCCTGAGCAAAAGCAATACAACCCTGGGCATAAGACCAATTATTTCAACAAGCGCAAAGGCTTTTCTCTAGGCTTGGCAGCTGCTTATCAGGATGAAACAACACTTTATGAGGGCAATGGCGGCTTAAGTGTCGATTGGCTTTTTAATTGGAACGGCTGGAATATTGATGGGGAATGGAGTCGACTTTTTCGTCGCGGCCAACGCCCCGTGAATGGAGCGCTTCGCGAGTTTACCAATCGAAGCTGGGTAGGCTATTTTCGGATGAGCCATAATTTTATGGTGAATGATAAATACATCCTGGAGCCTGCTATTATGGTGATGCAATTCTCTGGGGCCATGGATGAAGAGGGGCAACTCGATGCGGCTGATGTAGGCGCCTTTGCTGGCGAAGATCGAATGATTGATATTGGTCTTAATTGGCACCTCAACCCTGGTCAGGTCAAATTTAGCCTTCATTATGTCCTACAAAGCGGTGATAGTGGAAATCAAGGAGATGGTGCTACTTTCAATAATTATTTTTTCCGTGGAGGAGTAGGAGCGGTGCAGCGAGGGAATTATGTAGGGGCAGAAGCTATTTTCGTTTTTTAGTAAAATGGCTATCTTGAGTCCTGAATAATCAAAACAAAAACGATGAACCTCAACAAGATTACCCAGTGGTCTTTTACCGTTGCTTTGGCTGGTTTTTTATTTGGATTTGATACGGCCGTCATTTCTGGTGCCGATCAACCTGTACAAAGACTATGGCAATTGAGCAATTTATTTCACGGGCTTTTTATCATGTCAATGGCGCTGTGGGGTACGGTTATTGGTGCGATGTTTGGCGGAATTCCCTGTGATCGAATCGGCCGGAAAAAGACTTTGATTTGGATTGGGGTTTTGTATTTGGTTTCTGCTTTAGGTTCTGCATTGGCTGGTGATCCTTACTCCTTTTCCTTTTTTAGGCTCTTGGGCGGTATTGGTGTTGGCGCTTCTTCTGTTGCTGCACCTACCTATATTTCTGAAATTGCCCCAGCCAATAATCGCGGAAGATTGGTAGCGCTTTATCAGATGAACATCGTTTTAGGTATTCTCATTGCTTTTATTTCCAACTATCTTCTGGGGGGAATTGGAGAAAATGCCTGGCGTTGGATGTTGGGGATTGAAGCCATTCCTGCAGCACTTTATCTAGCTTTGATCTTTGGGGTGCCAAATAGTCCGCGATGGCTATTGCTCAAACGGAATGATGAAGCAGGGGCTAGAGCGGTACTAGAGCAATTAAATCCGCCCGAGGTGGTAAATGAATTAGTGGCTTCGGTCAAAAAGCAAGAGGTGACTGAAAAATCGGATGGTTTCTTCTCTGGTCGTTATTCTTTTCCTATTCTGCTGGCCTTTCTATTGGCTTTCTTTAACCAGCTATCAGGCATCAATTTCATCATCTATTATGCGCCAAGGATATTTGAATCGACGGGACTGGGCGAAAGTTCTGCGCTTCTATCCACTACAGGAATCGGAGTTGTCAATCTTCTATTCACCCTATTGGGGATGTATTTAATCGACCGAGCTGGGCGAAAACAGCTCATGTACATCGGTTCCATTGGCTACATCATCTCCCTGGCATTAGTCTCCAGAGCATTTTACTATGAGTCTTTTGATGGAGTGCCCATCTTTTTATTCCTCTTTATTGCCTCCCATGCTATTGGGCAAGGAGCCGTTATTTGGGTCTTTATCTCAGAAATATTTCCCAACCAGGTTCGTGCTTTTGGTCAGGCATTTGGCTGTTTTATCCACTGGTTGTTTGCGGGTTTGATCACCCTGTTTATGCCCTACATACTTGGTGAGTTTTCTGGTGGTCCCATTTTTGCCTTTTTCTCAGGGATGATGGTACTCCAATTGCTTTTTGTTGCCTTTCTAATGCCGGAAACCAAAAGCCTGAGTTTGGAAGAACTGGAAGAGGTGCTGGGAACTAGTTAGAGGCGAATTGGTCCAATTCTTTTCGCAGGGCCTGCATGGTTTTGACGGGTCCTATAGTGACGCCCATATTGACAATCCACGCTGGTAGACTTCCGCCAGGATCGGTTTTTACCTTATAGTCGATAAATGTCTTATTGGGGCCCAAGGGTTCGATGCGCCAGGAAGATTCATAGGCGGGAATCCTAACGATACCATTTTTCTTGGGCATTACATCCTGTGCCGCTACCGATTTGGACATAACGATCCCCGTCACGGGATCTTTCCAGGATTTACTTTTGACCACCAAATCCCTGTTTTGAAGCGGAAAGGGCATATCTGTTTCTACATAATAGGTGTAGTTTTGTGCATCCTCTCTACCCAATTCCTCCGCTGCAATGCATTTATATACCCAGCTTTTGTACTTTGGTACATCATTGAGAAAAGCAATTAACTTGCTCATGTCATTGGCTATGGTCAGCTTGATTCGTACTTCTTTGAAATTGGAAGCCTCACTGTAGCGCGTAAACACCTGTATGCCTTCTTTTTCTGTCGTTAATTCCCAGTCCTCGGCAATAGGATTGAGGAATAAGCTCGTGGAAAGACACAGAAAAAGTAAGATAGATTTGGTCATTTTGACTGATGTTTAAAAGATGTGCTTAGGGCAGTTCTCCAACATTTCTCACAAGGCAAATCTCAGTGGGCACACAAATTTACATAAACCTTTAAGTAAACACCTTGGTGCTACAGAGGTTTTTATGAAATTCATTTTTCTAATAGATCAAAAAGCAATCCACAAATCTGAGAGAAAGCTCATTTGAAAATTTAGTCAATTTTGACTAAATTTATGGTCACTATTGTTAGAAAAGTCGATTAATCGACTGCCATATGAAAAAAAGTACCAAAGAGAAGATTATCGCGGTCGCTTGTAAAGCTTTCAATCAGAAGGGCTTTGCCGCCTTGACCCTGCACGAATTGGCCCAGGAAATGGGAATCAGTCGTGGAAATTTAGCCTATCATTTCAAAGATAAAGACGCCTTACTGAAAGCCATTGCAGAGGAGATGTGGGCCAAGATAGAAGCGGAACGTAGTAAATCACGACAATTTCCCTCCTTCGAAAATTTGCACAATGAAGTACAGCTTTATTACCGCTTCCAAAAAAAATACGCTTTTATCTTTTTGGATACCCACGTGCTGGTACATCCCGCTGTCCAAACCAAATTCAGGGAGATGACCCAAATGACCATTGAGGACAATAAAGCGACCATTGCCTTTTCCATCAAAATGGGCAATATGAAACCAGAGTCCGTACCTGGTTTATATCACAATGTAGCCTTTATCACTTGGATGTTGAGTTTTTACTGGTTATCGCAACAGATTATTCGAGGCGAGCGCAGCAAGGAGGACGGTGAGAAAATGATCTGGAGTATCCTTATTCCCCATTTCACAGATAAGGGCTTGATGGCTTTTAAAGCTTTTTTTGGCGAAGATTACTACAACAGCTTAGGAGATGCTTTTCAACCTGATCTAAGTAAATTCATTGCCTTTTAATCCCAATCTATGTTTGCAAAAAACTTATTTGAAGGACAGGTGGTACTGGTAACTGGTGGACGAAGTGGTATTGGATATGCCATTGCTAAATTGATGCTTCAATTAGGAGCGCGGGTAACCATCGCCTCCCGAAAGGCCGAACCCTTGGAAAAGGCAGCCCAAGCCCTTAAAGAGTGGGGCCCTTGTGATTGGAAAGCTTGCGATATTCGCGAACCAGATCAAATCCAGGCACTAGCCAATCAGATTAAATCCAATGAGGGAAGATTGGATATTTTGGTCAATAATGCAGGAGGCCAGTTTCCTACATTAGCGGAAATGCTACCCAACAAAGGTTGGAATGCCGTCATCAATAATAACCTCAACGGCACCTTTTACGTGACGCGGGAAATGGCTACTCAATTTTTTATTCCGCAAAAATCTGGCATCATCGTCAACATCATTGCAGGTATTTTGAGGGGATTTCCAGGAATGGTACATACGGGGGCAGCCCGCGCAGGCGTTGAAAATATGACCAAAACCCTGGCTCAGGAATGGAGCGAATTTAATATTAGGATCAATTGTGTAGCACCAGGTATTATCGAGTCTTCTGGGCTGGATACCTATCCAGCTCCCATTCAGGCGATGTTTGCTGAGGCCAAAGAAGCCATTCCACTTGGTCGGTTTGGAGCAGTAGAAGATGTCGCCAATGCCGTTGCTTTTCTGGCTAGCCCGCTGGCGGCTTACATCACGGGAATTAGTCTATATGTAGATGGAGCACAGCATTTGAATTATGATAAAATGGGTCTGGCCAAGGTGATGAAATCCTTTTTATAGTCCCTAAAAACCACTTATCAATTATGGAAACAGCCACAAAAGTCTTGATCAAAGGAGGCGAATTTATCCTCAAAGAAGCTGCACCTGAATCGGTTTTCACGCCTGAGGAATACAATGAAGAGCAACGGATGTTCCGAAAGGCCATGCGCGATTTTTTAGATAAGGAGGTAGAACCCCTTAAGGAACAATTTGATAGCGTAGCAGGAACAAAACTCGCTCCCGCACTGCTGGAAAAAATGGGCGACCTGGGCTTCTTTGGCATCGCCATTCCCGAGCAATACGGTGGACTCAACTACGATTTTAAAACCGACCTAGCATTTGGAGAAATTGCTTCAGATAGCTTTGCTTTCAGTCAGTCTATTGGGGTGCAAAGTGGCTTGGCCATATATCCCATCTTGCTTTATGGCACAGAAGAGCAAAAAGAAAAATACCTGCCTCCCATCGTAGCGGGAAAGACAAAGTTGTCTTACTGTTTGACGGAACCCAGCGCTGGGTCAGATGCCAATTCGGGAAAAACCAAAGCGGTATTGAGTGAAGACCAAAGCCATTTTATTCTCAATGGGCAAAAAATGTGGATCACCAATTCGGGCTTTGCGGATGTATTTGCGGTTTTCTGCAAAATTGAGGAAGATGAAAACCTATCTTGTTTGATTGTAGAAAAGGAGTGGGGAGTGACTTTGGGAGCGGAGGAGCGCAAAATGGGCATACACGGTTCTTCTACTCGTCAAGTTTTTTTTGAAAATGTAAAAGTACCCATCGCCAATCTGCTGGGCACTCGAAACAAGGGGTTTAAAATTGCAATGAATGCCCTGAACGGAGGAAGGATAAAGATTGCTGTGGCCTGTACTGCAATAGCCAAACGCGCTTTTCGCCTGGCAGTCCAACACGCCAATCAACGAGTACAATTTAAACAAGCTATCGCCAATTTTGGAGCCATCCAGCACAAAATAGCCCTGATGGCCACTCGCATCTATGCCCTGGAAAGCAGTTGGAATCGCGCCGCTCACCAAGTGGATGAAGTATACGAGGCTTTGTTGGCCCAAGGCACTGACCCCTTAGCGGCCAAGATTCAATCTTTAGCAGAGTTTGCCATCGAATGTGCCATTACTAAAGTCTATGGCTCAGAGGTAGAGCAATTTGTAGTGGATGAGGCCCTTCAAATTCACGGAGGAATGGGCTATTCAGCAGAAAGCGAAATCTCTACCCATTATCGCAATATTCGCGGCAATCGCATTTACGAAGGTACCAATGAGATCAATCGCATTCTCATCCCAACCATGTTGCTCCGCAAAGCCATGAAAGGAGAAATGCCTTTGATGGAAGCGGCGATGAACACCTTTGAGGAAGTACAACGTGGAGCAGCAAAGCCAGCGATAGAAGGAGAGCAGCCTTACGAGCTGGCGCAAAGCTTTTTGGCCAATGCTAAAAAAGCCTTCTTACTCATCGCGGGTCAGAGTGTTCAG
>JBCBDH010000171.1:0-10176 GCA_038529855.1 Bacteroidota bacterium
CGACGAATTGGTCCAGTCAAGGGGAAAATTGGCCGAAGTACACAAAACCCAAAGCCTGAATCCAGAAACCACCACCGCCATCATCTCTCTTTGGTAGCGCCGTAGAGGTGATTTGTTATACATGATTTTCATATACAAATCCATATGGGCGACGATGGTTTCGGGATTCAGGCTTTGGGTTTTGTGTACTTCGGCCAATTTTCCCCTTGACTGGACCAATTCGTCGTATATTTCTTTGAGGCGCCCTTCGGCTTCTTCGTGTTGAATGACTTGAATATGTGGCATAATAGATGAATTTTGATGGTGAGCGAAGCGGATAAAAACTAAAGCTGGAAGTCTTGATCTGGCTGGAAAATGAGGATACAAAAATATAATAAAAAGATTAACTTTGTGCCGTTCGAAAAAATAGTTAATCCACTATGCTCAGCAATCCGATTCTAAGTCGCATCTGGCCACACCTAGCTGCTGTTTTTCTTTTTCTGATCGTTGCCTCCATCTACTTTCTGCCTCAGTTGCAGGGAAAAGTAGTCAATATGGGCGATATCACCTCCCATCGAGGTATGGCCAATGAGGTCATCCAATTCCGCGAAAGTACTGGCGAAACCTCCTGGTGGACCAACTCCATGTTTGGCGGTATGCCTACCTATCAGATTCAGTCGCAACAGCCCAGCAATATGGTGCAACATGTCGAAAAGTTCTTCCAGCTCTTCTTCGATCGACCTATTGGCTATTTCGTGGCTGCCATGATCAGTTTTTACATTCTGATGATTACGATGGGTGTCAATCCTTGGATGAGTATGATTGGGGCTATTGCTTTTGGCTTTAGTACCAATACTTTGATACTGTTTGAAGCAGGGCACTTGACCAAAATCAGGGCCATTAGCTTCTTGCCAATGATTGCTGCGGGGATTATACAGGCTTATCGAGGGAAATTGCTCCTTGGGGCCGCCATATTTGCCATTGGTATGTCCATCAATCTATACGCCAATCACATTCAGATGACTTATTATCTGTTTATGACTCTGGCTATTTACTTTGTTGCTGCGCTGATAAATGCAAACAAGCAGGGAGATATGGCGACCTTCGCTAAGGCGACGGGGATTTTGTTTATCACTGGCCTCATCTGCGTGGGCTCTTCAGCCTCTAAATTATGGACGACTTACGAATATGGAAATGATACGATGCGTGGAAAACCCATCCTGAAGAAAGAGGATGCAGGGCCAGCAAAGAGCAGTAGTGAAACGGATGGTCTCCAATGGGAATATGCGATGCAGTGGAGCAATGGCTGGTTGGATTTGCCAGCTTCTTTGATTCCTGGTGTGGTTGGAGGTTCCTCTGGTGAAAGACTAGGGAAAAACTCTGCGACTTACCAATCGCTTGCTGGCAGAGCCAATTTGGGCAATGATTTTAGGGCCTCGCTGTATTGGGGGAGCTTGCCTTCTACTAGTGGTCCAGCCTATTTTGGTGCAGGTATTTTCTTCCTTTTTATCCTGGGCTTATTCTTGGTAAAAGGTCCTGTCAAATGGTGGTTGGGTTTAGGTACCTTACTGACTTTTTTGATGTCGATGGGTAGTAATATGGAAACCTTTAATCGCCTACTGTTCGACTATCTGCCGCTGCTGAATAAATTCCGAACGCCCAATTCCGTCTTGAGTGTGACCTCCTTTCTCATGCCTTTCCTGGCCATTTTGGGAATGGCGGCCATTATTGATAAAAAACGTTCGAATGAAGAAGTGATGAGGGCCTTGAAAATAGGAGGAGGGATACTTGGGGCTACCTGTTTGTTCTTCGCCTTTTTGGGCGGCTCTATGTTTGATTTCTCTAGTCCAGTGGATGCTCGTTTGGCGCAGTATGGCTATGATATGAATGCCATTATTGCAGATCGTCAATCCTTTATGCAAAAAGATGCCCTTCGCTCATTGGTCATCATTGGCATATGCGCGGGTTTAATTTGGGCTTATGTACAAAATAAGGTGGATAAAAGAATGGTCTTAATTGGATTGGGGCTCGTAATGATTTTGGACATTTGGATGGTAGATCGTCGTTATATCAACAGTAACAGCTTTGTCAGCCAGTCCAGCCAAAATTCCCGATTCCAACCTCGTCCCGTTGACACCCAAATCCTACAAGACAAAGCCTTGAGTTATCGCGTCCATGATTTGAGTATCAATACTTTTAATTCTTCTTCTAGCTCTTACTTCCACAAGACCATTGGCGGCTATCACCCTGCCAAGCTGCAACGCTACCAAGATATTATCGAACGCCACATCTCCAATGGCAATCCTGCGGTACTCAATATGCTCAACATGAAGTACCTCATCACTCAGGATCAACAAGTACAAAGCAATCCCGCTGCCCTAGGTAATGCCTGGTTTGTCAGCAGCATCAAAACCGTCAATACGCCCAATGAGGAGATCGACGCCCTAAATAATTTTAACCCTGGTGAGGAAGCCGTCATCAATACGGTTGATTTCCCCAGTTTCGTTTCGGGTTTCAGCCCACAAAAAAACGGCTCCATCACCCTCACTGCCTACCAACCCAATAAGCTGACCTACAAAAGCAATGCGAGCAGCGAGCAATTGGCCATTTTCTCTGAAGTTTGGTATGGCCCCAACAAAGGCTGGCAAGCCTACATCGACGATCAGCCTGTAGATCATGCCCGCGCCAATTACATCCTTCGCGCCCTCCGCGTTCCCGCTGGTGAGCACACCATTGTTTTTGAATTTCAGCCTACTGCTTTTGCGGTTAGTGAAGGCGTTTCCCTGGCCTCCTCTTTGTTGATCATTCTAGGAGGTATTGGTTATCTAGGTTTTATGGGCTATCAAAATGTACAAAGCTGGGCCAATGAAGCACCTGCGCCAAAGCCAGCGGCTCCAAAGCCAAAGGTCAAAAAGACGGTGTCTAAGACGCGTAGGAAAAAGAAGAAGTAAATGGCCTTAAGCGGGGGTGGCAGAGTGTCGGAGTAACTCCAAGTTACTCCGACACTCAGGCGCCCCTCAAGGCTGTGTCCACCCCAATAAAGCCATCAAAGCATAATAGCGATACTGAAAAGTATACCACCCCTTCGAAAATTGAAATCGCATGGCAAAACCCAAAGCCAGCACCGCACTCCCCACAAACTTATAAATAAACTCCATCACCTTTTTGGCATAAGCGGCAGCGCCTAAGCCCAATACCCGTATGCGCTCTTCGCTCCCAAATCGCTTACTCAGCTTGACAAAATTTTCGTCTGAGGTGCGATGGGCGTCGATGTGATGCTGCACTTTGGCCTGTGGCAAGTAATACACCTGATCAGATAATTTACAGATTTCGAAATAGATGTATTTATCATCCGCTCGCCATTTGAGCTCATTATTAAAACCGCCGACCTGTTCCAGCAAGGCTCGTCGATAAGTCATATTACAACCAGCGGGATAGGCATTTCCGCGGTATTGGATGATTTTTTCTCCC
This sequence comes from Bacteroidota bacterium, assembly GCA_038529855.1. GTDB lineage: Bacteria > Bacteroidota > Bacteroidia > Chitinophagales > Saprospiraceae > JBCBDH01. The sequence goes on from JBCBDH010000171.1 coordinate 3,451, forward strand.
AAATCCACTTTAGTCACAAAGCCATAGAGGTATTTATTCATCCATTTAGGCTCTTCGATTTCATACCTTGGAATGACTTTTCCGCCCACACCAGCCACTTCGGGCCTTGCCTCCATGAATTGGTGGATTTGCAGGAGAAAGTCAGGAGTGGCGATGGCGTCGTCGTCGATGTAAGTGATGATGGCTCCCTTGGCCTCTTTTAGGCCGCGATTGCGAGCGAAGGATAGGCCCTGGTTGGTTTCCAGGAAATAGCGAGCATTGAGCTCAGGGTGAGCCTTGACAAAGTCCTGGCTGATTTCGGCCGTTCGATCTGTTGAATTATTATTGATGATGAGGATTTCGAATTGCTCCTTAGGGAGCTGCTGGCGAGTGAGGCTATCGAGGGCTTCCCCGATGAATTGATCGCGGTTGTAGCTACAGATGATGACGGAGAGGGTGGGGGATGAGGGGGACAAAAGAAAGGCGATTTAATAAATAATTGAAATTATAGTGTTATTTTGGCTTAAAATTAAAGTATGAAAACAAATAGACTTCTGATTTTAAGCTTCCTATGGGTTCTTTTCTCAAACGTTAGTACAGCGCAAGATATTAATTTAGGCTTACAGACTTATTATAGTTTTGATAATAATTCAACGCTGGATTCAACGGATAATCAATTGCATGGAATTGGCGCTAATATTCTCGCTGCTCCTGGGGTAGGGGAGATAGATGATTCTGCCGTACAATTTAATGGTACAGACAGTGAGATTTATTGTGGAACAGATAATCGGCAGATTTTGGATCAGTTGACAATTAGTGTTTGGGTGAAGACGCTGTCTTTTGAACGCGATCTTTTTATTTCCAAATACAACTCTGATGAAGGAGCAGGTTATTTTATGGCTATCGATGATGGGTTTGCTATTATTGGTGGTCGAGATGGAGGGGATGAGTTTTATCAGGCGATATCGGAAGTTCGTATTAATGATGGGCAGTGGCATCACCTAGTAGGTATGGTTGATAATAATGACTGGCGAATCTATGTAGATTGTCAGGAGAGTGGTCGCCTGATTACGAATACGAGTTTTCCCGATTTGAGAACGATGGAGCCACTGTCCTTGGGCTATTGGCATCAAGGGAATGGATTGGGTGATTTTCGCCACTATAACGGGCTATTGGACGAGGTGAGGATTTACAATCGACCTTTAGAGATCAATGAAGTAGAACTACTTTGCAATGCCTTTTCTACCAATACTGAGGAAATTGACAATAGAGAAGAAGTCCAACTTTTTCCAAACCCTGCTAATGAGGTTTTACATCTAAGTAAGATAGATGACTTATTAGCTGGCGGACAATATCAAATCTTTAGTGCAAGTGGCGCTTTGGTTCAAAACGGCCGATTGGAGCGGCAAATCCTTATCGAACAAATACCTGAGGGTTGGTATGTATTCCAACTGCGAAATCGGGAAGGCTATGAGCAAAACATTCCCTTTCTTAAAGCTCGCTAATATCCGATTGATGGATTAAGGTCTTTAAATCTTTTCTGGGAAAAGCATCTATAAATGACCCTGGGGTGCAGTTGTATATCTCCACTTGCTTAGACTTGGCGTAAGCTTTTAGGTCAAAATAAGACTTAAAGGCCAACATGAATTTTTCCAGGATTTCGTGCAAACGTCTGGGGCGAATGCCCTTGTGGTACATCTTCTGGTCTTTTTGTACCGTATTCTCATCATAGAAATGCTGTTGATTGACAAGGGCGATGTTGTCCTCATTGACACTTACCAAGGGAATCCAAGAGTGGTCAGCTCCCAACAAATAGAGTTCCTTGTAGCCTGCATTGATCATATGGAGTAGGGCAGGGATCAAAACATTATGGGGTCTTGGGCTGCCCAAACGGCGATTGAGTAGCCAATGATTGATGCTAGCTAAGCCTTCTACAGGGGTTGTGTTGAAAAATACGATTTGAATATGGGGATTGGATTGGATTTTTTGGATAAAGGCTGGATTGCTTTTAGCTCCATTGGGGATAAAGACATTGATGGGCCACTGGGCTCTTTCTATCAAAGAACGAATGATTTGTTTGCGCAGCGGCGTGTTAGGATCAACGGTATTATCCGCCCAATATTCTGGAGAGCAAAACATGTAGTGCCTGGGGCGGAGTAATTCAAAATACTCCGTATCAGGAAATTTATTGACACAAAGTAGGTCATTGGATTTTAGCCAGTCCTGCTCTTCTTTTAGTACCTTTTTTATAGACGGCCCATTACCCAGCAGAATACAACGTCGATTATCCACTCCTACCTTATCTGGAAACCACTGCGAACGAATGCCGATTTTTAGAACACTCAAAATACTACTCAATACTTGGCCCAGATAAATGAATATTCGTTCTAGCACGGTAGATATTTTGGATTAACGGATGGGGCTGGTCGCCTTTTGGGCCAGTAGTTGCGCCACTTCAAGGTCAAAACCAGAAAAGATTCCGTGGGCTGTTTTTTGATCCACTACGATATGGCTGACCTTTCCACTCAATATTCGATTGCTCGCCACAAAAGAATCTACTTTATTCAAGGTAATTCCCCCAACGCCTTTATAAAGCGCTTCGCGCTCCAATTTAGTAAATTGATCCTGACTTAGGATAGGCGTCATACCACTACCATCGTGTTGGTAAAAAGTAGAGCGTTCAATGCGGACGCTAATGACTGCATCTGCTTTAAAGATAGCCATCGTATTAATGGCATCATCCACGACAGCACCATTGAGGAATGGATATTCAATTGGCAGAATCATAAAGGCATGCCTACGCATATATGCCAAACTAGCATGACCAAGTATATGATGAATGGTATCATTAAGCGAGACATTAAAACGGGCAAATTCATCTGGTCGGTCAATAAACAATACTCGATGTTCATCCGCATAATGATCTTGCAAGTGCTGTTTCACAAGAGCCTCAGAAGAAGTAACGACGATTTTTTTGAGCAATTTGGATTCCAGTAAGGCTTCTAGCTTGATATCCAAAATCGTTTTGCCGCCAATTTCAGTAAAGGCTAGTGCCGAACCGCGAAGTTTAGTATTTCTAACTGGAACAATGGCAAGGGTATCAGAAAGGGGAATCGCATTTTTGGAGATGAAATTATCTTTGATGCTTCGACGAGTATCCAATATGCGGTTTTCGTTGCTGGTCAGGTTTTCGCCATGCTGTCGATAATAAAATAAGGCTTTGCGAATATTATTGACCTTAAAATTGGCGATAAACTTGATCCAAAGCTCATAGCCATCCTGACAGGAGTACTGCTCATCATAACCACCTACTGCTTTGAGGTTTTCTACGCGAATCATGGTACAGGCTCCATGAGCGGGTTGGTCCAAAAGGGTCACCTCTTCTCCAAAATCATGTCGACGAATCTCTGCGGTAATGTTATTATTTTGATCAACCAAATAGTAGTCTGGAAAAACCAAACCCAGCGTCGAATCGGCCTCCAAAACCTGTATCATGCTTTCCAAAGCTTCAGGCGCTAAGTAGTCATCTGCATCCAATCGCATGATGTATTTACCTACCGCCAGTCGCAAAGCGATGTTATTGGTGATGTTTAGTCCTTGATTTTGCTGATAGATGATTTTAATCTGTGGATGATTGGCATAAGACTCAATAATCGTTCGACTATCATCGGTTGAACCATCATCAATAATCAGCAACTCAAAATCCTGGAAACTTTGGTTCAATACACTCTCTACCGCTTGCTTGATGTAGCGGCCATAATTGTAATTGGTAATATAAACGGTTAGTAAGGGAGCGCCCATACTTTTTTGTTTTAGCGTTTTGGAATACCCACCAGGGTGATGCCATCAGAAAAACGAGCTTCATCTACAAACTGTTGCAATTCCATTTGAAATTCGCTAGTTCCAGTAAGTCCCGCATATTCATCCGTGATATTTCCTACCTGCATTAGGGTTTCGTATACATCCATTCCATAGTACCAGGCCGCAATTGGCTCAAATTGATGAAGATAATACAATTCCGCTGCGGAAGCATCTGAGAAAAGCATAATATGCCCCATTGGATCAATGTGTCGAATGATGGTATCTGGGCTTAGGCGTTGCGAAGCGGAACTCAGTGAATTCCAACGAGGTAACTTAGAAATGACCATTCCGCCTTGACTTTCTGAAACCACCTTATGTGCAGCATCCAGTATAATCCCTGGATTAGGCGTATGTTCCAATAAGCCCCAAAAGGTTACGACATCATAGCCTTTGTACTCATCAGCTACTTCCACAAAATCGCGATCATCCATTTCAAAGCCCCAAATCTCTTTGGCGAAGTTACGACTGGATTCACTTAGTTCTATCCCATCTGCTTCCATCCCTGCCCGACGACATGCCTCCACAAAATGCCCTGCTCCAGAGCCAACATCCAAAATGCGCTTGGGCTTATGGCCATATTGCTTCTCATAAACCTGAACCGTCCAATCTCTCCAAGGCACCGCAATGGCATTCAAACGAGATTCTGCCGCCTTTTTATCTGTATAGGTCGCCGCATAAGTCACATCATTCAAGTAGAAATTGTGGATAGCCTTTTTGGAAGGGCGATTTTTGACATAGACGTGGCCCGTGTCTGGGGTTTGTACATACTGTGCCCCATAAATATTGGCTACTGGTGTGGTCTCTTCAGTGGAGATACCCGTTACTGGACATTTATCGACATATTCGTGATCGTCCGCGTAGAGCTTTTTGCGGGATTCTTGATAATAGCTGACTTTATTTTTGATGTTTTCGACTATGTTTTTCTTGAGCTTCAGCAAATTGGTCTTTTTACCCAAATAAAGATCGACGGGGTACTCTTCCAATCGGTCGCCATCTCTGCGAATCCATGTTTCTTTATTTTGCTCTCCTTGCTGAATCAGTGAAGTCTGTTTAAACCATTTTTCCATCGGATAGATCTATTTTTTAGCTGTTTATTTAATAATAAGGATCACTCAAAATCCGCCCAATCCAAACGCTGATGCGCCTTTAAATCCACCTTGGCTTTTTTGCCAATCAACTGATCAAAAGATCGGGCATCGATGCCGTGATTGGGACGAAGGGTGATGAGGTCTTGGGCTTGAATGATGCTGCCTGCCTTGATATCTTTAGCGGGATAAACGGCGCGGCGAAAGGTACGGGGATGCTCCCCTTCAATAGGCAGAGGACGCTTGAGCGCTGAGCCTTGTAATTCGCGAATTTGTCCAATGGCTTTGCTTAGTTCATGGACTTCATCGCGAGTGAGCGAGACTTGATGATCGCGGAAGGTTTTGCCCTCGCGGCTATCCGTAAAGTGAAATTCTAGGATTTGGGCGCCCATCGCTACGGCAATTTCCAGGGCTTTATAGCCGACTGTGTGATCGGAATAGCCAACTGGCAGACCAGTTAGTTGGCGATAGCTGTCCATCACGGAGAGGTGAGCGGCAGCGAAGGGGATGGGGTACATGGAGGTACACTGCAAGACCGATAAATAGTGGGCATTTTGATAGATCGGATCAAGACTTTGGATGTATTCGACCGTTTCCAGTACCTCCTGCAAGGTGGATAGCCCTGTGGATAGGATGATGGGCTTGCGCTTTTGGGCGATGGCTTTCAACACGGGGTAGGCCGTCATATCTCCTGAGCCAATTTTGTAAATGGGCAGGTAGCGATCAATCCATTCCAAATAATCTGGGTCCCATACGGAGGCCATAAATCCTACACTTGCTGCTTCACACATCTCTGCCAACTGAATATACTGCGCCTGGGATAGTTCAAACTTCTTGAAATGCTTATTCCTAACTGGGTTTTCTACTCTACTCACCAAGGTATCTCCAGAATAAAGCTGAAATTTGATGTAGTCCACATCCGCTTCAATAGCCAGCTGGGTAAGGCGAAGCGCATAGTCAAAGTCACCTTCGTGGTTGCCGCCGATTTCTGCAATGAGCAGAGGGCCGTGTTTTCCTGCCCAAGGGCTGTGGTCTAGGTATGAGGTACTAGTTGACATAATTCCTTTAGAGTGTATTGATAGTCCTGGTGTTTGAGTACCCGCATGATCTCGCGGGCTTGTTCAAAATCTTTTGCTTCGTCGATGGCCATTTGTAACCCTTTGGCCTCTGGGCAGCTTTCGTTATAGTGATAATAAATACGACCAGCCTCTGGATGCTCATATAAATAGAGCGTTACGTGTTCGCGGTAGCGCGGGTCTTTGAGCTGTTGGTACAATTGGGTATAAAAGCTGGTTTTGACGATTTCGATGCTCATTCCAAAGGGAAAAGTACGGCCTTTTACATTGCTAATAAAATCGTAGTTCCCATTGGCGGCTATTTGATGCATGTTTTGCATGGCATCTAGGTCAATAAACAAATTATCGCCATTGATTCGAGTGGCATAGTCAAAGCCATACTGCTGTGCCGCCGCCAAAAAGCGCCCAGCTACATCTTCCAAACTACCTCTAAAACATTGAATTTGATGGGCTTGACAATAATCGACAATGGCTTGGTCGGAATCCAAATCTGAAGTCGCGACGACTATTTGATCAGCTGGACAGGTCTTCAGCAGTCGATCATAGATGTGTTGCAAAATGCTTTTTCCCTCAATTTCCAGCAAAATCTTACCTGGCAAGCGAGAAGAGTTGTATCGACAAAGAATGATAATACCTATATTCATGAGCGCTCACTTATTTTTTTGGCGGGAAATTGAGGGAAAAAGCATTTTGCAACACATCTATGATCGACTGCTGAAGACCTG
>JBCBDH010000172.1:0-10175 GCA_038529855.1 Bacteroidota bacterium
CCATTGACCCCACTGAGGTTCACGCCATAGAAGACATTCCTTTTCTGCCCATTAGCTTATTCAAGCGTTTTGATATCCAAACGGGGGAGTGGATTCCCGATCGCCTATTCACCAGCAGCGGCACTACTGCTCAAACCACCAGTCGCCACCTGCTCAAAGATCCAAATGCTTACTGCAAAGGCGCAGCGCTTATTTTTGAACAGTTTTACGGACCCCTATCCAAGTATTGTTTCCTAGCCCTACTTCCCGCTTATTTGGAGCGTCAGGGTTCCTCGCTCGTATTTATGGCGGATCATTTTATCCAAAGTTCCAATTATGACCTGAGTGGCTTTTTTTTAAACAATACAGATCAATTACTCGCGCATTTGGAGCAATGCCGCGATCAAAATATCCCTACCATATTGCTAGGGGTTACCTTTGCTTTGCTAGACCTCGCCGAGCAATTTGCGCCCAATTTAAAGCACTGCATCATCATGGAGACGGGGGGAATGAAGGGCCGAAGAAAAGAGATGATCAGAAAGGAAGTCCACCAAGTGCTTTGCAATGCCTTTCAAGTGGATAGCATTCATTCTGAGTATGGTATGACTGAACTGTTTTCTCAAGCCTACTCAAAAGGCGAAGGTATTTTTTGGCCTGGTACAACCATGAAGCTCATAGCTCGCGATGTCACAGACCCTTTTCACCTGCTCCCTCCCAAGCGAAGTGGTGCACTCAATATCATCGATCTAGCCAATATCGACACCTGTAGTTTTATCGCAACAGACGACATTGGTCGCTGTTATGCCAATGGCAGTTTTGAAGTATTGGGTCGTTTGGACAATAGTGATCGACGGGGATGCAACCTCCTGGTCTTCTGACTACAAATCCCGCCTCGCCAAAATGCGATAGGCCAGTCCTAGAAATAAGGCGATATAAATTAAGGAAGTGATAGCTGCTTCACTTGGCGACAGAAAAATCTCAAAGCCATTTTTCTCCGCAAACTCCTTGGCCATTTCATTAAATGGTGAATTAAAGGGCATCAAGTCAGAAAGGGCATTAATAGGGTAGAAGTGGATACTTTTATCTTCTACAAGGTATCGGTAATGGATGCCGTAGCGAATAATCTTTTCAAAAATCATAGCATAGGCCAGGTAGATAAAAAGAGAGATTCCCGTCCTTCGAATCAGTAGACCAATTAATAGGCCAATGGTCATATAGCCAAAACACATCAAAAAATAACGCGGGAATAATTGGGCCTCTTGTAAGACTTTTGAAAGATAAATGGTTTCCGTATTAAAAAAGCCAATAAGACCGCCAACAAGCATGTAGTAGACAGTAGCAAAAAAGCTAATGGCCAGGATAAAACTGAATTTAGCCACAAAAAAATCGGTCCTACTTAGCCCAGTAATGATATTTTGACGAAGGGTGCGATTGGCAAATTCATTGGTGACGGAGATGACCGATAAAAAGCCAAAGAAAAAGAAACACAACCAATTGCCGATATAGCCCAGATAAGCCCAAACACTTGGAAACATAAAAAAGACATCTTTAGAAAAGTAGTCTACGGGGGGCTCAGGGAAATATTTCAGCAGCAGCAATAGCGCTGGCAGAGCCAACAGATAAAAGCCAACCAATACGCGAAATATGGTGAGATATTGGACTTTTTTCCATTCGAGTTGGAGTAAATGCAGCATAGTCATTGGGCTTATCATTAGTCGAGGTTGGGGGCCTTTTGGGTGATTTCCAAAAATTCTGCTTCTAGACTCTTGGGGCGCAGCAATAAATGGGTCAGCACGATGCCCTGTTCAAAAGCCATTTGATTGAGGCTGGCAGCTTGGATGTCTTGTTTAGCTTGGGCGACGAGCAAGGGCCCTTTTTCTTCTAAATGACTGATGTCAGGATGTCTAGCCAAGAGCTCCTTTAAGCGCTGCTTGTCTTTGGCGGCGATTTCGATGACTACGTCCTGGTTAAGAATAGCGCCTACGGTACCGCTGGCCAGTAAATTCCCTTTTTTAATAATAGCTACATGGGAGCAGACTTTTTCTACCTCATCCAGGATATGACTGGCCATGATAATGGTTTTTCCTCGTTCTGCTATCTTTAGAATCGTTGCTCGGATTTCTGCGATGCCCTGTGGGTCCAGGCCATTGGTTGGTTCGTCTAGGATGAGCACATCTGGGTCGCCTACCATAGCCGCTGCAATGGCCAGTCGCTGTTTCATTCCAAAAGAATAGGTGCGAAAAGGCGAATGGCGGCGCTCCTGTAGGTCCACCAATTGGAGCAATTCTGTTTTTTTAGGGGCAGCTATTTGTTTGATGTGGGCGACAATGTCTAGGTTCCTTTCTGCACTTAGATAAGGATAAAAATTAGGGGTTTCTAAAAGAGCACCAATGCGTTTTCTGGGATTATTACCATACCGACCATCAAACCACTGAAATTGCCCACCGTCTTTTTGAATAATGCCTAGTACGATTCCAAGGGTCGTCGTCTTACCACTGCCATTGGGCCCTAATATGCCATAGACCTGGCCAGGTTCTACCTGCAAGGAGAGCTTTTTGAGTGCTCTGAGCCGACCATAGGATTTTTGGAGTTGATCGATTTGGAGAATGGCCATATCGTTTTGCTTATCTTAAATTGAGTGGGAAAATAGCAAAGCGAGTGGCAATAGCCAATAAAAAGGGATCAAATAGCAAAAAATGTCGATAAAGCGGGGACCTCAATCCATCTTGTGCTGATGGGCTTGCTGTTCGTAGAGATGAAGCAGTTGATTGACTTCCCCTTCCTCAACAACCTGTAATGGGATCATAATTTTCAATTCAATCTCTTCCGTATCGTCGCTATTAGAGCCTTTACCATTCTTGGGAGGAATAAGGGCCAATCCTTCAATAGGTAGAAAATCAAGAGCTTGAAGAGCTTCCTCCATGCGATTTTGATCAATGGCTTCGGCCAAAGCCTCGTCTTCTTCGAGGATAATAGACCAGAGCGATTCCAAATCATCGCTGTTCTTGAGACCTCTTTCGTTTTCTTTATGATCTGCGGTGAGGCTAAAGTCTTCCTGAGGCATATCCATGACAAAATCGGCCTGAGTGGGCAGTTCTTCTTTAGCCACATGGAGTGCTGTTCTCTGCATATTTTCGTAGGGGAGTTGCGCGACGACGGCTGTTGAGGGAGGAACGAGCTGATCCAGTAGGACCAGACTGACCATAAATAGCAAGAGAGCTGCGGCGATCCTGCTGAGCCAATTGAGGTGATTGCGGAGTCGAAGGTGGAGGGGGAGTTCCTTTTTTATGCCCTTCCAAATATGGTCTTGGGGCTGTGCTTCAAACTGATCAAAGGCTTTTTGGAACAATTGATCATGGGCATCCAATGGGGAAGCCTCAGGATTTTTACCAGCGGTCTTATACGCTTTTTCCTTCATCTCACTGTTGGGTTTTAATTAATCTTTGCAATGTTGCTCTGGCCCTGGCCAGTTGGGATTTTGAGGTGCCTTCAGAGATGTCGAGCATTTTGCTGATTTCCTTGTGTGCATAGCCTTCGATCACGTAGAGGTTGAAGACTGTACGATAGCCAACGGGCAGTTGTTGGATCAGTCGCAATAGTTCCTGAGTGGCCATATTGCTAATGGCTTTTCCATCTAGGGATTCTTGATGAGCAAGGGCCAAATCCGCAAAATTATAGGAACGGATAGACTTTCGGTAATACTCAATAGCGGTATTGATAAATATCCGTTTGAGCCAGCCTTCAAAAGAACCATCGCCACGATAGCGATCGAGGTTGTTGAAGACTTTGATAAAGCCCTCTTGGAGAATATCTTCTGCGCTGTGATAATCGCTGGCATAACGCAAACAAATCCCAAACATTTGGGGGGAAAACACCTTGTACAAAAGCGCTTGGTATTGGTGACTTCCCGCAATGCATTGTTGGATCAGGCGTTGATCACTTATTCCACTGAGTTGAAGTTCAGTAAGCATAATCTGGTGATGTAAGTAGTGTGCAAAAAGGGAATGTCCCTTTCCTGTTTACCCAATGAAAATAAGCAATACAAAGGGGATGGCAAAGGAAATAAGCGAATTTATTGGAAACGTGTTTAAATTACTAGAACTAGTTAGCTTCCAGAAAGGCCCTCAGCTTTTGCAAAGCGCGTCCTCTATGGCTAATGGCGTTTTTATCCGCTCTGCTCATCTCCGCAAAGGTAGCGTCAAAGCCCTCTGGTTCAAAGATTGGATCATAACCAAAGCCCCCATCTCCAGAGGGAGAATGGCGGATTTGTCCCTTTACGATGCCTTCAAAGGTGTGGGTTTGCCCATTGTGGATTAAGGCAATAACCGTCCTAAACTGCGCCTCACGATTATTATGGCCCGCTAGTAGGCGTAAGACCTTTTGCATATTGGCCGTATCGCTTCGCTCAGGCCCAGCGTAGTGTGCACTGTCCACACCAGGTTCTCCATTCAAGGCCACTATTTCCAATCCTGTATCCTCTGCGAAACAGTCCAATCCATAATGGGTCTTCACATATTGGGCTTTTTGAAGGGCATTACCACTAATCGTCCCTTGGGTCTCTGGAATACTTTCTTCGCATCCAATATCCTTGAGGCTTTTAATCTTAAATTCGCTATTGGCCAATAATTGATTGACTTCCTCTACTTTATGGGGATTTCCTGTAGCAAAAACTAAGGTGGGCATAGCTGTTCGGTAGTTGTTTAGGACAAAAATAAGCTTTTCAAGGCAGCCCATAAGGCTCCTTTTTTTGATGTATCAGCGTCAAGGTCAGCCAAGCTATCTGAAAATAGAAAGTGGGTGGTCCTGTGTTTCAATGGTTGGTAAAGCTGGTAATTGAAATAAAGTCCCATGGCTGTCGGTTCTACGCCAAACAATAGGGCATGTTTGACTGTTTCCCGCTTGGAAAGTGTGGTAAAAGAAGGCGCCGTTTCTGGATTTAGAGCTAATAATAGGGCATCTTGTTCTAGATCGAAATGAACGGCTTTTAATATCTTCTCCAAAAAGGCCAAATGGTCTTTTCCATCCTCTTCTTTGAAGACCACTAACAAGGCTTTTTTATTATCTCCTCGACTGTTCTTAAGGGCCTGATCGGCCTCTGGGACAGCAAATATCAGTTGATCTCCTATTGCGCTTTTTGAAATATAATTTTCTATCATGGTGTTTTTTCAGAATAAAACTAAAACTTTGTTCGAAAAACAGACGTTATAGAGAATAAATGAATAAATTTAAGTAAATTTGTTAAAATAATAGTAGGTTTATGAAGTATAATATTGAACTCACCAAAGTCAATGAATCCAAGGTAAGCGCAGTCGATTTTGACAATATTCCTTTCGGTCGGACCTTTTCTGACCACATGTTTGTCTCTGATTATACAAATGGAAAATGGGGAAATCACCGAATCGTTCCTTTTGGTCCATTCTCTATCCATCCCGCTAATTTGGCATTGCATTATGGTCAGTCGATATTTGAAGGTATGAAGGCCTCTAAAAGCCTAGATGGTCAGCCGCTATTTTTCCGCCCAGAAATGCATGCCAAGCGAATCAATGCCTCTGCCGATCGCATGTGTATGCCTGCCTTCCCAGAAGATTTGTTTCTGGAAGCACTACACATGCTAGTAGATTTGGATAAGGATTGGATTCCACCACAAAAAGGCAGTGCCTTATATATTCGTCCTTTCATGTTTGCCAATTCCGAATTTATTGGCGTACAACCCTCTGAAGATTATCGCTTTATTATATTTACAGGTCCTGTAGGTCCTTATTATCCCAAGCCCGTACGCCTGGTTGTTGAAGAAGATTTTGTCAGAGCTGTAGAAGGTGGAGTGGGAGAGGCCAAGGCTGCTGGAAACTATGCCGCTTCATTGCTCCCTGCCAGACTCGCCAAAAAGCGGGGATATGACCAGATCCTATGGATGGATGCTCACGAGCACAAGTACATTCAGGAAGTAGGTACGATGAATATCTTTTTTGTGATGAATGGGAAAGTAGTCACGCCTGCAACGGATGGCGCCATCCTCAAGGGAATCACTCGAAACTCCATTATCGCCATCCTCAAATCAAAAGGTATTGAAGTAGAGGAACGTCGCTTGTCTATTGATGAAGTGGTAGATGCCTATAAGAATGGTCAACTCCAAGAAGCCTTTGGCAGTGGTACTGCGGCTGTTATTGCTCATGTTCAAGATATCACTTATCGCGATCTGGTGATGGAGCTTCCTGCCATGGAAGAGCGAAAGATTGGAGCGATGGTCAAAGATGAGATTAATGGTATGCGTGCTGGAACCATTAGCGATGCACACAACTGGATTGTACCAGTGAAAAGTACGGTTTCTGTGCGTTAAATACTGCGTGTAAATGATCTAAAAAAGGCCATGTGTTCCAAGGAGCACATGGCCTTTTCCAATTCTGCTAGCTGCTGCTAAAACATAGGCGCCGCTGGCTTATTGGCCAGTATCTTCTCAATCTTCTCATTGAGACCCTCATCAATCATTGGCACCACTGCCAAAGCGCTAAGCGTTTCCTTGAGGTGTTTGATCTTTGAAGCCCCTAGAATTACAGTACTGACATTTGGATTTTTAGCGCACCAGGCAATGGCAAGCTTAGCCATACTGGTCCCCATTTCTTCCGCCAGTACATTGAGCTGTCTCACTTTTTCCAATCGTTCAGGGCTAAGCGAGCGCTCCTTCAGCCACTCTAATCCCTTCATCCCCAGTCGCGTCCCCTTGGGAAACTGATTGATGTATTTATTGGTCAGCACCCCTGAGGCCAATGGCGACCAGATGGTTGTTCCCAGCCCCACGGTTTTGTAGATTTGAGCATACTCGACCTCTACTTTTTCTCGATGAAACATATTGTACTGCGGTTGCTCCATAGTAGGGCCTATTAAGCGGAGGTCTTTAGCGACCATATGGGCTTCCATGATCTCCTGCGCTGACCATTCTGAAGTTCCCCAATACAGTATCTTACCTTGCTGGATGAGGTGATTCATGGCCCAAACGGTTTCCTCGATCGGGCAGTTTTTATCAGGGCGATGGCAGAAGAACAAATCGAGATAGTCCACCTGTAGGCGGCGGAGTGCTGCATCGCAAGCTTCGAAGAGGTGTTTTCTATTGAGACCAGTTTGATTGGGTTTTTGACCACCATCTCCAAAGAAGGCTTTGCTGGAAACGAGGTAGGAGCTGCGATCCCACTTCATCTTTTTGAGAATCTTACCCATGACGATTTCCGATTGTCCACGGGCGTAGATTTCTGCATTGTCAAAAAAGTTGACGCCGTGGTCATAAGCCAGTACCATGAGCTTTTCGGCTGTCGTATCGCCGATTTGTTTGCCAAAGGTGAGCCAGGAACCCAGCGATAGTGCGCTGACCTGAACGCCAGCTTTTCCGAGTCTTTTATATTCCATGATTTAGGTCTTTGTGTGCAGATGATCGAAGAAAGTAGAAAGATAATCAAGCGTATCTCGAAGGTAACATCAATTTGAATGGTGAGGTTCATTTTAATTGATTTGGGGCAAACTGCAATGGCATTATATTTGCTTTTAATATATAAGTCAATACTCATTTGACGGAAAATTTCTGTTATACAGGCCGTAAATGATGATAGTATATTAGACACCATTTCTAAATCACAGATACATATCAATCAATCATGAAAAGAGTTTTTACCGCTATTTTTCTTTTATCGCTGATGGCTAATGTGCTGATAGCCAAACAGGTATCTACTGATAGTCTTCGGCAGGTTATCAATACGCAAACTGGAGAAGAGAAAGTCAATTCGATGAACCAATTGGTTCGAGTTTTCATTGAAGCGGATAATTTGGGAGAGGCAGAGCAAATGTCGCTTAAGGCGATGGAGCAATGCGAGCGAGTGGGGTATCAGCTTGGTTTGGCCAATGCCTATGATAATATGGGTTTGGTTTTTCAGGCGAAGTTTGATTACACCAATGCCATGAAGCAATTTGTCGAAGCCCTGAAAATTCGAAACAAGGTCAACGATCAAAAGGGGATAGCGGCATCAAAAAATAATATCGGTAAGGTCTTCTATTTACAGGAGGATATCAAAAGTGCCATTGAAAACCTCAATGCTGCCTTGGATACGCGCAAGCAGATCAATGATATGGAAGGAGCGGCAGAGACGCATAAGAATCTCGCTGATGTCTTTTTATTTAAAAAGCTGTATGGAAAAGCCAAAGAGCATTACCGCCAGTCAATGGAAATCAAGATCGCCCTTAATGATTTGGAAGGAGCGGCGAGCATTGCGAGCTTTTTGGGTAATATAGTCAGTGATTTAGGAGATGATGAAGGAGCCTTGGTGTATCACCATATGTCGCTCGATTTGAATAATTCGACTGGTAATATGGCCAATATTGCGCAGGATTATACGAATATAGCCCTGGCTTATCAAACCCAGGAAATTTACGATGAGGCTTTGGATGCCAACGAAACAGCCTATACCATTCGCAAGAAATTGGGTGATAAGTTTGGATTAGCCATGAATAATAAGATTTTCGGTCTGCTCTACGTCGCTATGGAGAATTTTCCAAAAGCAGAGGTCTATCTAGAAAAAAGTGCTGCCTTGCTTAAAGAAATTGGTACCAAGCGCGGTGCTTCTGAAATCTACAAGGATATTGCAAATGCTTATATGGCAATGGATAATTTTGCCAGAGCCTACCAATACCAGGTGGCTTTTTCCAATAGCCGCGATCATTTGTATACGGAAGAAAAATCGAGAGCCCTACTTGAGTTGACCACCAAATATGAATCTGAATTCGCTGCTGAAAAACAGTCACAGCGCATTTCCGCTTTGGAAAAAGACCAGGCTTATAATGCCAAGTTTCGCTATTTTCTATTTGCACTTTTGGGCTTGGGTTTGATGCTCATCGTCGTGCTCTTTACCAGTTTCAAACGCAAACAACGCGATAATCAATTGCTGGTCACCAAGAATACAGAAATCCAAAACCAAAAAGAGGAAATCGACCTCAAGAATGGAGAATTGGAAGAAAAGAACGCCAGCCTAGATCTGCTCAACCAGAAATTGGTACAGGAAATGGCTGAGCGCGAGTCTATCGAAAAGTCTTCTTTTGCCCGCGATCGCTTCCTCGCTACCATGAGCCACGAAATGCGCACCCCAATGAATATTATCATTGGTTTGACGCATTTATTATTGGAAGATAATCCTCGCGAAGATCAGGCAGAACACTTGCGCACCCTACAATTCTCTGCCAATAACCTGGTTGTTTTCATCAACGATGTCCTCGACTTCTCGAAGATTGAAGCGGGTAAACTCAATTTGGAAAGCCGTATTTTTGACCCTGTCAAAACCTTTGACGATGTCAAGCAACGCTTCCGCCTACCCGCTAAAGACAAGAGTCTGGAATTCAAATTCAATATTGATCGCAAAATTCCAGATAATCTTATGGGCGACCCCACTCGCTTGAATCAGATTGTAACCAATTTGGTCAGTAATGCTATTCAGTATACAGATGAAGGTGCGGTCAATGTAGCGGTTCAGCTCAAAGAATTGACCAAAAAGGAAGCGGTTCTTTATGTAGAAATTGCAGATACTGGAAATGGTATTGCACAAGATAAACTGGATGAAATGTTCCGCCCTTTCAGCCAAAATCACAATGATGCTTTTGAGGGCTATGAAACCACAGGGCTAGGCTTGGCGATTACCAAGCGATTGGTCGATCTGCAAAATGGTAATATCGAGGTAGTTAGCGAAGAGGGGAAAGGCACCAAATTTATCCTACAATTGCCCTTCAAAGTGGCCGACGAAGCAAAGAAGGCAGAAGCCAAAAACCAGAAGCCCAAGGATGTATCCTATGATCACTTGGCCGATAACAAAATCTTACTGGTAGAGGATAATCGAATCAACCAGTTGGTCGTCGCCAAAATGCTCCGCAAATTGGGTATGGAGGTCGTAACTGCTGATAATGGGTTTGAAGCCCTAGATGCTTTCGAAGATTCTTATTTTGATCTGGTACTCATGGATATCCAAATGCCTGGCATGGACGGCTATCGCGCAACTGCTGAGATTCGCAAGTCTACTGACCCTCGCAAGCGGGATGTACCCATCATTGCCCTGACTGCATCTGCCTTCCTCACAGAAAAGGAAAAAGCCAAGCTGTTTGGTATGAATGATCACGTTGGTAAGCCTTTTGGCCCAGATGATCTACTGGAAAAAATCAGCAATTGTTTG
>JBCBDH010000173.1:0-10155 GCA_038529855.1 Bacteroidota bacterium
ATTGCCATCTACACAGTTCGCAGCTGTATTGCTAATGGCGGTAATCACGGGCAAGGCTTGAACGTCAACAAAAGTCGATGCTGTATTGCTACAACCCAATGAACTGGTCACTGTCACCGAATAAGTACCAAAAACGGAAGGCGCCAATACTGCTCTGCCCGATGTGCTAAAACTACCAGGTCCAGACCATTCGTAGAGGGCCCCAGGAATTTCATTAGCACTCAACAAAACCTCTCCATCCACGCAGCCTGGACCATCATTTGTAGCCATTAAATCGGGCGCCACTTCCACAAATATGTCAAAAGGAGCGGAGGGATCAGAGGTACAGCCATTGAGTGTGGCCTGAAGGGTCCACTCCCCAGCATCCAAGGCACTGACATTAAATAGGCTCAAAGTAGGGGCTGTTGTACTTCTAACACTGAGACTAGGGGCAATCCAGGTGTAAAAATCCGCTCCTGTATCATCTGTCAAAAGGGTAATATTTCCTCCTTCGCAAGATAGGTTATCACCAGAAATGCTTGGTGCATTGGGTTTGGGGCGGATATTGACCGTGGTTTGATCGGGAGCGGAGGGACAGCCATTAGAAGAGATGACCAGGGTATAGGTCCCAGCCTGATTCAAGCTAGCTGCCTCGATGGGATCGGGGTATTGCTGATCAGAAAAATAGCCATTGGGCCCCGTCCAAGTCCAGGCATAATTAGGACCAGCGACATTGGTTCCCAAATTAATAGTCGCCCCCTCACAAATATTGATAAATGTTTCATTGACCACGGCAGTTGGTGCGCTACTAACCGTAATCAAGGTAAAGGCTGAAGCAGCAGAGCTACAGGCATCTACCTCTACTATCAGATAGTAGGTATTAGTAAACAATGGTGGAGGAATAGTCAACATGGGGACATCCGTCGTCGTCATAAAGGAACCTCCTGGCCAAATACCCGAATACCAGTGGTAATTGACGCTAGTCCCTGAATAGGTCTGTGTGCTTAATACCAATTCATCATTGACACAAAGCTGGTTATTATTCGCCTGAATGACTGGCGTATTGGGAATGGGATTAATCAGTACATCAACACTTCCTACAGCCGTGCACCCCGTAGCTCCTGTAATGGTCACTTTGTACGTACCAGAAAAGAGGGCATTGGCATTGGGAATAAATGGATTGGCCTCAGAAGCAGAAAAGCTGTTGGGACCAGCCCATTCATAGGAGTAGGTAGCTGAAGGATTGATCGCAGGAGGATTGGCAAAGAGATAGAGCGTATCATTTCCACAAAGTCCCACGGAATAATCAGGCTCGGGTGGAGCGCTAGCGATCTGCACCTCGACTGTACAAGTGTCACTATTCCCATAAATATCATTGCCAATGAGTTCGACTAGTTGAGTGCTTCCCGCCAGATCACAGGAAAAGGTATTGGGGGTGACTTGCAGATCAATACTGCTACAGTTATCACTACTTCCTCCATCCACCTCACTGGCTTGTAATATATAACTGACTGCACCAGAGGGATCGACAAAAATGGTGGTATTCTCGCAGATGGTTTCTGGTGGGCTCTGATCTTCGACCATAAGATCGAAACTACAGGTTCCTGTATTGCCTTGGACATCCTGGGTTTGGTAGCTGATGGTACTGGTTCCCAATTGGAAGAGCGACGTAGCGATGAAGGAGGGAGAGGGCATCGCCGTCAGCGGTAGATTGGTAGCACCTGAGGATTGGTAGGATAAGCTGCTGGTCGTATAGATCAACTGTACGCTTAGTCGACTTATGCTATCAATAGATTGATCGGGAGTACCAGGAGCAAAGTTGGTACAATAGGGATTGATTCCATCTGAGCTCCCACCAGGGACTGGGTCAGCAAAGCTTTTATTTGATTGCAAATTAAAATCCACACTCCCATCTGCAGCCCAGGAGTTAAATTGTGCGATTGGGATATTAATTTGCGTTACACTAAAGGCCATCTGAGGAGGATCTACATTGCAATCCCCTGCTTGGGTATTTACATTGGCCTGTCCAACCTCCGTTGTCCCCAGACTATTTCCCTGTTCATCAAAAATGGTATAATAGGCCTCAGGGCTAATGACGTCTCCTTCCAAACGAACGATCAATTGCACATCATTACCAACGGCATTGGCAGTGGTTCCTACAAAACTTATCGCTTTGTCATCTGCAATGTATTCTTCATAATCAGCGTCAAGTGAAAAGCGAAGCCAAGCATCCGCAGTATTGGAGGGTTGTGTCTGTTGGAAAGTCGCTAGGGTACAATTGTCACTAATATTATTCAAGGGTGGTAAGGTAAAGGCGGCCCCTTGGCTACAATTAGCACTTGGATCAATAGCTATGGTCAAATCGTCTGGACAGACCAACAGCGGAGCTTCCTCATCTTCTACCCTTACTCTAAAGGTACATACTGCTGTATTACCAGAACAGTCTGTAACGAAATAACGGATGGTATTTTCTCCACCTGGTAGATTGACTGTAATGGGTTCATCTGGATTAAAAGCAAGGGTATTCAAATCGTTGATTTGAAACGACCAGCTTAGAAAGGCATCGGTCATCAAATGCACACAAGCATCTGATGCCTCAGCGAAGGGCAATAGGTAATTGGCCTCACAGCTTCCGCTATTCGCTGTTAGCGACACGTCAGGAGGACAATTGCTAATAAATGGCGGTATGTCATCAATAATTTGGAAAGTAGCCTGACTGACGGCTGCATTATTACACTCATCGTAAAATACAAAATCAACCGTCTCAGAACGGTAAACTCCTGTTTCTGTGGTGGGGCAAATCGCGGTATCCAGCGTTCCAACAGGTGTGCCTGGATAACTAAAGGGATTATTTAGATCATAAGACCCTGGTACAGCCGCAAAGGAGGCCAGGCGATTAGCTGGGCTACAGCCATCTGCGACAAAGGCTTCTCCGCGGTTGCCGATCCAGTTTTGGAAAGCTGCTTCAGCGGCGTCCTCTGTCGTGCAATTGATCGCGGTATTGGAAGCAGGTAGTAAAAAGACAGGAGGTGTTTCATCAAGGACTTGAATGCGCTGTACATAAGGTGTTGCTACATTGCCACAGGCATCCACCAAAATCCAGGTCCTTGTAATGATAAAACTATTGACACAATTCCCTGCTGTAACAATGTCATTAAAACTAGTATCTGGATCGAGGTCACAGGCATCCTGCACTTGCAAAATCCAACCCGTAATAGCTGGGCCTGTTCCATTTGTACAATCAATAGTAATATCTGCTGGTCCAATAAAACTAGGGGCTTCAGTGTCTTCGACAATAATTGTAGCCGAACGGCTACTGCTATTACCAGAGCTATCAATCGCTGTAAACGTAACCATAGCCTGACCACTAGTACCACAGCTATTGGATAAGCCATTATAATCATGGCTGATCGATTCAATTCCACAATTGTCCGTTACGGCTCCCTGCCCATTCTGATCCAACCAATTCGAAATGGCATTAGCAGGATCATTACTTCCATCACATTCCAGTACTAAATCCATAGGATTAGCGGTCCAGACAGGACGGCTTGTATCTGCTACAACAATAGTAAAGCTAAAAAAGCCTTCTACGGCATTGTCGATATTGAACGCTCGATAAGTAATTTGTACGGTATCATTTGGAGACAGGAGGTCATTGATTTGGGCATTATTACTAATCGAAAAGATTTCAAGGCTATCTACGTCACAAGCTCCACCTGCTGTCAACATACAAGTGGCCGTTAGGCTATTGGGATGCCCCCAGTCGAGTGGAGCGGTACAGGTGGTTCCAGTATATAGGGTATCTGGACCAGTATAGTCAAAAGTAAATTCTACTTGTGCGTGAAGTTCGGCTTTACAAGATAGCAGACAAACGAGTAGACCACAAGTGTAGCATATTAGTCGGACAAATCGGTTTTCCATAATCAGCAAATATCGACAATTCAATATAGGTTTCGTCTAATTCTATTGAATTATCCACTTTAACGAGTTGGGGCTTCCCATTGTGACAGGAAAGGCCAATATTTTTACATTGTCACTTGGCTTGGAAAATAGGAAAGGCAGTACTGTATAAGACGATTGACAGAGAACGCTTTGGGGCTTGGCACTAAAAC
The DNA here is from genome assembly GCA_038529855.1 of Bacteroidota bacterium. Lineage (GTDB taxonomy): Bacteria > Bacteroidota > Bacteroidia > Chitinophagales > Saprospiraceae > JBCBDH01. Next base: position 4,092 of record JBCBDH010000173.1, read on the forward strand.
GAATCTCTACAATTGAATGGGTGTTTTGCTTGATGTTCAGTCAAAAGTACGGATTTCGGGCAATTTTTGCCAAGGTTGAGCACAGAATTCCCATGATCTGTTGTTCAGGACCTTCAGGGCATGACGCCCATAAGACAAAATCCTATGGCAGATACAGGGCGCAGAAAGCAATCTTATTCCTCTTCTTCGAGCTTTCTTTGCGCGGCCAATCGCTCCTTTTCTTCTTTTTCTAGGAGCTTTTTGTCCTCAACTTTATCATTGAGAAATTCATTGAGTTGCTCTACGTTGAAATTGGAGACGATTTCACCAAATTCGTTGATCTTGATGTCAAAGCCTTTTAATTCGTCGTGTACTTCTGGATTTCCTTTTTTGGGTTTCTTTTTAGGCATAGCTAATATATATTAGTGATTAACAGATTCATGAACCCGATCGCAGTAGTCATAACCAGTAGTCAGGCGACGCTGGACTTCTTCTACACCCAATAGGGCGATCATATCAAATACAGAAGGTCCTTTCATGGTACCAGAAAGCGTAATCCGCAAAATGGGCAGTACATCGCCAAATTTCAGTCCTGTGCTTTCCATAAATGCTTTGACCTTATTTTCGATAGTCTCTGGTGTAAATGGTTGATTTTGAGCGAGGTCTTTGCGCAGTTCTTCAAATAAAGCTCTACGCTCTGGTTTCCAGCGTTTACGAATATTTTTCTCGTCATAAGTTTTCACTGGTTCAAAGAAATAGTAGCCTTGTTCCGTAAAATCAGTCAGATAAGTTACCCTTTCTTTCATCAAAGCACAAAAGCTTTTCAAGAAGTCATCTTCCACCTCATAAGCTGCTGCCTCCACATGAGGGCGAATCATTTGGACCAGCTCTTCATCAGGAGTAGCCATGATGTATTGCTGGTTAAACCACTGTGCTTTCGGAAAATCGAATCTGGCTCCAGCCTTTCCAATGCGCTCCAGGGAGAAGGCTTCACTGAGCTCCTCTAAGGAAAAAATCTCTTGTTCAGTCCCAGGATTCCAGCCTAAAAAAGCGAGAAAATTGAGCACTGCTTGTGGGATAAAACCAAAAGAACGGAAGCCAGTAAAAGAGTCTTCAGGGGTTTCGCCCTTCCAAGATAGGGGGAAAACGGGAATACCTAATTTATCGCCATCGCGCTTGCTTAGCTTGCCTTTGCCATTGGGTTTAAGGATCAAAGGCAGATGAGCAAATTGAGGCATCTGGTCTTCCCAGCCAAAAGCTCGATAAAGTAGGACGTGATGAGCTGTACTCGGCAACCATTCCTCTCCGCGGATCACATGAGAAATCTCCATCGAATGGTCATCAACGATGTTAGCCAGATGATAGGTTGGCATTCCATCGCTTTTGAGCATGATTTTGTCATCCAGTTCATTGGTCTGAAATGTGACTTCGCCACGGATCAAATCATTAATAAGCACGGTTTGATCACTAGGCACTTTAAGTCGTATGGTATAGGCATCTCCCCTATCCAAACGCTCCTTCACCTCTTCTGCAGTGAGGGTCAGGCTATTGGTCATCTCCTGACGAACTACCCCATTGTATTGAGGCGCATGGTTGCCTGCTGCCTTGAGGCGGTCGCGCATTTGATCGAGTTCTTCTGGTGTATCGAAGGCATAATAAGCGTTTCCGCTATCAATCAAATGCTGTGCATACTTCTGATACAATTCCTTGCGATCGCTTTGCCGATAAGGGCCATGATCGCCACCAATCCCAGGACCTTCCTGAGGCATAATTCCACACCATTTCAGCGATTCGATGATGTAATCTTCGGCTCCTGGTACATAGCGCGTCTGGTCTGTATCTTCAATTCGAAGGATAAAAGTACCACCGTATTTTTTGGCTAAAAGATAATTGTACAAGGCGGTTCGGACGCCACCAATATGTAAGGCACCCGTTGGGCTAGGGGCAAATCGGACTCTAAGGTTCTTCATTTTCAAATCTGTGACATAAAAAATGTTAGAAAAACAGCACTTTAAGGCAGCGTTTTACTGACTGCAAGCGTTAGGGCAAAAAAATAATCCCCAAAAGAAAAAAATTCCGAAAGATTATTCGGAGCACAAAGTTAAGATTTTAAGAAAGAGCTTGTATGTATTTTTTGAACATATCGAAGATGTTAGAAGGGAAACGAATCTAAAAAGCGCTTAGTTTACTCTCATCGACGTTCACTTTCAATTAATGCTAGTCTCGCTCCATTTGATGTCCCAAATTATAGAGATTAGAGATGTACTTAGTCAAAACACCAAAATTCATCCAAAACCTATTCCCCAACTTTTGCTGGCATATCCCCACACGGGATAAAGTATTATACCTCACTTTCGACGATGGCCCTATACCTGAGGTTACCCCTTGGGTCCTAAAACAACTTGCCCAATACAATGCTAAGGCAACCTTTTTCTGTGTTGGAGAAAATGTAAAAAATAATGCCTCCCTGTTTCAGCAGTTGGTCGAGGAAGGCCATTCCGTTGGCAACCATACTTATAATCACCTCAATGGCTGGCGAACAGAGAATATCCCTTATTTTCATAATGTTCGACATTGTGCGCACTTGGTCAATAGCGATCTATTCCGCCCTCCATACGGAAGGCTAAAGCCCAAGCAAGCGCAGTTCCTACAGCGCCACTATCGCGTTATCATGTGGGATGTACTCAGTGGCGATTTCGACAATAATCTCAGCCCAGCACAATGCCTGAAAAATGTAGTGGATCATGCGCGAGAAGGCTCCATTATCGTTTTTCACGATAGCCTCAAAGCACAGCGCAACCTGGAAAAGGCTTTGCCGGGAACCCTGGCTCACTTTGCAGCAGCAGGTTATCGCTTTGAAGCGCTGAGCATGCAGAGTCAGCTCTATTCCAAATCGGCCTAGGCTTTTTATTCCAAGCTAATAATTAATTACCAAGCGGGTAAGGAGGCGTAGTTGACCTTTAATTGCCTTGCTTTCCGCAATTCTGTCTTTACATCGCTTACGATCCCCATGTTGACCTCTTTATCAATCTTCAAATTAGTTGTGACGAGTGGAAGGAGGGACTCTGGGCGGGGTGCATTGAGTGTCTTCATCGCTGTTTGGATGTCTTCGACATTTATAAAGGCATCATTGATCTGTATGCGTGGTGCAGTGCCGTGGGCAGGGAGAATAGGAGGGCCAATATAGATGTGATTAATCAAGGAGCGATGCTCTAATTTCTGTGTTTCGGATACCTCTGGTAAAACAATACGCAACATGAGCTTACTATTGCGCAAAACCGTGGCAACCATGAAGAAAAAAAGCAACATAAAAATAATATCAGGTAGTGCAGAAGTTTCGATCTTGGCAGCAGTGCGTGCTCTTTTCTTTTTGAATTTAGGCATATCAAAATGGTGTTTTAGTGAAATATAGAAAGTGGGTAGTCTGTCTTGATAAAAGGAATAGGCTTAGCACTTATTGCTTAACAAAATCTGTAGGTTCCGCTTCGGAAATAACCAGTGGGATTTGAGCGCGAATCGCTTTCTGCTGAGCCTTATTGAGATCGACATAGGCTTCACCATATTGACGAAAGGAGGCTTCTCGCCAAAGTTGATTATAAGCCGCTTTTAATTCATTATAAACTTCAATATAGGTTTCATAATCAGTGCCTCGGTCATTTTGTAAAGAGATAATGGCACTGGTGGGCTTAGAGGGAAATTGAGGGCTTTTATTGGGATTCATAATAAATTCCATCGCCTGCTCTTTTAGCTGTTCAACCTCCGCTATCTCGCCTTCCACCAACAAAGCATTTTCTGCATTGACCTTGACGGATAAGACATTTCGATCTGGCATTTCATTGGTTGGAGGGTCCTCTTCCCAAGGAGGGAGTTTGACCGTAATTCCTTTATCTGTTAAAATGGTCGTGGTAACCAGGAAAAAAATGAGCAGTAAAAAAGCAATATCAGCCATTGAACCAGCATTGATCTCATTGCTCAGTCGTCTTTTGTTTCTCTTAATCATGTCATATATGTTTATAAGGGTTTAGGCTGCGTAGACGCAGTCGTAAATCGCCAAGGCGAAATCCACGAAAAAAAGATGGGCAGTTTGGAAGAGCGTCTTTTTAGAGACGATATATGGGTTTAGATGCAGGCACAGGTAAAAATGGTGGGTAGGGCTTCCGATTTTTTTAAAAATATTCCGACCTTATGAGAATGCAGCAATACATTAAACGATGGAGGGCGCTTTGGAATCCAGATATGTATCATGGGTGGGGTAAGCAAAAGCACTATTTCGAAGGTTGGTATTGTAAAGTGGTTTCGCCCAAACAAGACTATGCCTTTGCCTTTATCCCAGGCATCTCTATGGAGGAAGACGGACAGCAACACGCTTTTATTCAAGTATTGGATGGCGTGCGTTGTACGGCGACTTATCACAATTTTGGATCAGCAGATTTTCAGCCAGATGCTCATCAATTTGCTTTGCAGCTGGGGAAAAATTTCTTTTCTGCCCAAAAAGTGGAGATCAATCTACCTAATATTAAAGGGCAACTAAAATTTACGGGGCATCACCCCTGGCCCAAAATGCTAGGGGCGCCAGGAATTATGGGTTGGTATTCCTTTGTGCCTTTTATGGAGTGTTATCACGGCGTAGTCAGTATGCATCACCGCATCGAAGGGGAGCTGGAGGTAGATGAGCAAGCCGTTGACTTCAATGGCGGAGTTGGCTACATGGAAAAAGATTGGGGCAAATCCTTTCCCAATGCCTGGATTTGGATGCAAAGTAATCACTTTGAGCAAGACCCAGCCATCTCACTGATGGCTAGTGTAGCCAATATTCCCTGGTTGGGTAATCATTTTGTGGGTTATCTCGTGGGCTTTCAATGGGGAGAGCGCTTGTATCGCTTTGCTACTTACACTGGAGCAAAGATGAAAGCACAATTGGGTAAAGATGAGGTCTTACTTCATTTTAAAGATCGACGCTATCAATTGGATATTACGGCCCATAAGGGGCCAGGTGGTCATCTCGTCTCCCCCATTTCTGGTCAGATGAAGGGAAAAGTCAATGAAAGTATGCAAGCTAGGCTGGATATTCGCTTTTTTGACCGTGGGGAGTTGATTTTTGAGGGTACAGGGCGCAGCGCAGGGCTGGAAGTAGCTGGGAAAACGGATAAATTATTGACCAATAAGTGGCGGCGATAGCCATTGTACAATAATTTTGTATTTGTCGAGTTTATGCAACTGGAGGTCCCATTTTTGTTAGAGTAAGTAAAAAATTACCTAACTTTTAGGTAGTTTTGATTGTTAACAGGTTCAATGAAGCAAATGAAGAATCCTTTTGAAGGTTTTGTGAGCAAGTTTAGAGAACAACAATTTTGGCCGAAGCTGCGCAAATACGCCCGCCAAGCTGGGATCAAAACCGTCTATTCCGCCTTGTTATTGTTCTTTGCTTATCGACGCAAAGACACGCCCGCTTGGGCTAAAAATATCGTATTGGGAACCCTGGGCTACTTCCTCGCTCCTTTTGATGCTATTCCCGACCTAAGTCCGATTATTGGCTATACAGACGATATTGGGGTATTGAGTTTTGGCCTAGTTACCATTGCTGCCTACATCAATAAAGAGGTTCGACAACAAGCTCGGGAAAAACTTACCGTCTGGTTTGGAGAGTATGATGAAGAGGAGCTAAAGCCAGTGGACGATAAACTATAGGTTCCTCTTTTTTGGCGATTATAATCCAACTGCCGTACTTTCCTTTATACTAATTGACCGAAAGGTATCTTTCTCTGAGGATTTTAACATCCCTGGGCTATTTCCTATTTGCATCTTTTAAAAAATAAGTGTTAATTGAAAGAAGTTTTGAAACATCAATTAATGAATATGATTTTTCAAAATATAAAATAAAAAACAAACGGACTAGAGCAAAGAAACTACACCATGAAGTACAAACCGCTGAACCCTGACCTGTTCCGCCTAAACCGTAGGCGTTTCGCCCGTCAATTACACCCCGATTCCATTGCCATTTTTCACTCTAATGATCTGATGCCTCGCAACGGGGATCAATTCTTTCCTTTTCGGCAAAATTCGGACTTATTCTATCTCTGCGGAA
>JBCBDH010000174.1:0-10151 GCA_038529855.1 Bacteroidota bacterium
ATTATATCGAGAAAGACAAAACAATCGACTCGATCTAATTGCGCTGAGTTTAGATGCCTTTAGCACAGAGGGGAATTTTGATAATTTGACCTTTAGTGGGGGTAGTGGTGTCAATTTTTTCTTTGTGAATCCAAACAGTTTATCAAGCGGTGTTCCCACTGACTTTATTTTGTATGGAAGTGCGCTACCTGGGGAGCGGACGGTGACCATCACAGGTACAGATACAGCAACTGGGATTGAATGCAGTTGGGAGATTACCTTTACGGCACCCGCATGTGGTGGCCCCCTTTTAGATCCTTGTCCAGGGGTAGAAATGAACAGTTCGCAAGTAAGTTGTCTGGGCTATGATAAGGATGGTAATCCCAGGTATCAATTTCAAACCACGCTTAAAGGAACAGATCGCTATCGCCAAGGCTACCTCGTTCCAGGGAAAACCCAATCAGAAAATATTTTTGAGCAAGTGGTCATTGATCCAAGAAATGGAATAGTTAGTGGTATACTCAAAGATGTAGCACCATTTAATAATACCCTTTGTGTGCGTCTAGCACTCTCTCAAGTAGAGGGCCAGTTCTGCGAGGTGGATCTTTGTATGGATAGCAAAGGGAATTGTAGCGAGGGGGACCGACCAATTTTGAACCAACTAGGCCAGCAAACGGTTTTGGACGAATCGATCCAATTATTCCCCAATCCTGCTCAGGATCAAATTCAAATCGCTTGGAATGCAGCTTTATTATCAGGGCCGCTTAATCTTCAAATCCAAAGTCCTGAAGGCCGTAGTTGGCAAATGGAGCGAGCGGATGCGAGGCAGGGGCAGCATTGGATGGATGTGAGCCAATTGAGTCCAGGCTTGTATGTGTTGATGATTCGAGAAGGGGAGGTATTAGTGGCTGCAAAGCGATTGGTGATAATTCGCTAATGGTCCTTTTGCGTACTAACAGACAGTTAAAATAAAAGTACGCGATTGTATTTAAGTAAAAAAGTAAATACTTTTAAGGTGATGCATCGTCTGGTGTATCACCTTTTTAAAATATAAAGTGCTGTTTAAAAACCATTCCCTTCTTCCCAAAACCTAATCCACAGTAGTTAGCTTATTACACCCAATGAGTCATTGACTCATTCATCACATTTTACATAGCTGTTTAAACGATTGGCTCAATAGATTTGATTTCTGTTGGCGAGCCTGGTTTGTATTTTTTCACCAATAAATATAAATATCGTATGAAAGCTTATTCAAAATGTAAAGCGACTATGACTTTTCAGGCTAGGATGCAATTAGTCTTTTTCTTCTTTTTTTTAGGAGGAATCTTTGGATCTTTGGAGGCGCAAAAAGTATTTACCTTTTCCAAGTTGGATATACCCGCAAGCGCCAACAAGGAGGTGGAAAAGCGACTCCCCACTTCTCAGTTTGATGTAGTGGATGTCAATCCAAAACAATTAAAAAACTACCTGGATGGCCAAGGTGATCGAGCAGAATTGACCTTAAAACTTCCCCAGCATGAGCTGCCATTGGTCTTGGAGAAAAAGAAGGTCTTGACTGATTCTTATGTCTTTAGTGTCAATAGTGTGCCAGCAGAACATTCCTTTCTGAAGGGAAAATACAGCTTCTTCGTTGGGCATATCCAACCCTATACCCACAAAAAAGTTTTCTTCCTGATTATGGATGATTACATTCGACTCATCTACGATTACCAAGGAGAAGAAAGAGAACTCAAGTCCTTTAAAGAACAAGGATTGACCATAGATTTTTTAAAGGAAAAAAGTACAGCAACACACGAGGAATACGATCGCTCCATCGCTCCTCAAAGCGCCCCTTCAGGCTCAGGCGAATCAGCAGCAGATTGTATCGTTGGTGCCCTTGATTGTGCAACTGACCCCGTCGTTCCTTTTGATGGAGTAGTGAGAATACTAGAGATTGCCATTGAAGCTGACTATGAGTTTTACGATGAGGTACATGGACAAAGTTTGATTGATGCGGAAGCGGATATTGCGATGAAGGTTGGTGCGATAAGTGCAGCCTATTCCGCATTTTTTGATATGCCAGTAGACATATCTTATTGCAATGTATGGACAGATATTAATGACCCTTACAGCAATTCAATTACGCCACTGACGGTTTATACAGAATTTGAAGATTATTGGGACAATAATATGGCTTGTGTCAGAAGAGACATTGCACATCGCTTTGTTGGGCGAAATCTGACCGCTTGTGGATTTACCAGAGATATTTCTGTCCAATCGATTTGTCTATTTGATAATAAATTTGGCAGGACAAAACGACACGATTACTCTTGGAGTAAGCAACCCACATTTAATTTCTACAAAACAGCAGCTCACGAAATTGGACATATCCTTGGCGAGGACGATGAGACTGGGGGCGATTGCGCTGCTGAATGTGGAAATGCACAAGATGCCAACCTCATGTGTCAACGCTGTTCAGATGTGGATAATGACGTCTTTACCCGTTCTACTCAGTGTAAGATATGGAACAACATTAAGGACTTACAGTGCTTACAAGAAAATACGCCCCAACCAACTTGTGAAAACTGTTTCATCACCGCACAACTCAATCGAGACAATGCACAACCTGTAGAAAACTGTGGACCCAAAAGTGTCGTTAACTATACCCTAACCGTCTGCAATTCTTGCACCGCTGGAATGATGGATTTAGCCGTTCGATTTCCAGTTGATAAATTGGAGTATTTACCACCAAGTGCTTTTAGTTATGATGGCCAGGGCGAAATTTCCCTGACGGAATCTTTTGAAATTGAGGAATGCAAGTCCTTCAATTTTACCCTGCGCTTGAAAGAAAATATTAACCTACCCCCCATCTTAAGGGTTCGCATAGATGGGGAAGAAATCTTTACCCAACAGTTGCCACTGATTTTATTTACGCCCGTTGGAAGTGCAGGAACACCTACGGCAGTTTCTGGTCTGATTAGTCCACCACTAGTTTTTTCTCCTATCTCTTGCACAGGTGTACCCACACAGGCCTCCTTCCGCCATTATGAAATTGATGGAGAGTTGGTCGTAGATGTTGAAGAGTATTGCTTTAATAATTATGTGATTAAGATGCTCCCTGGTTCAAAGATTACCGTTAAAAATGGTAGTCAATTGACAATAAAAAACAACAGTAGGCTATTTGCCTGTAATGAGATGTGGGAAGGAATTATTGTAGAGGATGGCGCTTCCCTCGTCGTAGAAGAGTCGACCATAGAGGATGCCAATATTGCCATTCACGCCCAGGACGGGGCCAGTGTCAGTATCACCAACAGCACTTTTATCCGCAATTTTATGGGGGTCTATTCTGGCCCTTCTGTGACGATGCTCAATTTTGGCGAATGCTTTAATAATCAATTCCTTGGAGGTACGCTCCTCCCACAATACAACGGGCAAACGGCCCCAACTGGAATGCCCACTATTGGTACGGAAGCCTTTGCTGGGCTCTGGATACAGCATCAATCGCAGCCTATCGTCTCCATGGATAATGAATTTATTGATTTAGCCAATGGAATATTTACTTATAATACCTCCTTGAGCTCTCGTTCAGATTATTTCAGAAATATTCTCAGAGGAACTTATCCAGAAAATCAAGCGGGTTTTGGTATTAGGGCCTTATCTGGGGGAACCTCCCAAGCACACACCCTCAAAGTGGAAGGCGATGGCAATACAGAGAACCCCAATTTCAGCACCTGTACCAAAGCTGTACTAGCTGATGGTATGAATGTGGCTTACATTCAAAGAAATGTTATTCGGGCAGATGTAGGGATCTGTTTGTTGAGCTGTTTTCCCAAGGCTATCGTTCAGGATAATCGCATCGTTGTTCAGCAAAGAGGGGTAGAACTTGGGCCTATTAATCCCGCTTCCCAAATTGTGGTCTTTAATAATCAAATAGAGGTAGAAGCGGTCCGCGGTATAGGTATTCAGTACAATGCGCTGGCCTCCGCTCCCTTCTCTTCCAATTCCAAATTGATCAGTCAAAACAGGATTGCCCTGATGAGTCCCATTTCTATAGGTATCCAAACCAATGGGGGATGGAAACTGCTTATCCAGTCTAACGATATTGATGCGCCCTATGGCATTAATTTTTATCAAGGCATCCAAGTCAATCACGATTATAAGAGCTTCCTCAAATGCAATAGTGTGACGAGCTCTGGCAACTACTGGGCTGGCAACTATGGTATAAATGTATACGATGGAGAACTGACGCGCTACCTGTGTAATACCGTATCTGGAATGTCTACGGGGGTTCGCCTTAGCATGGGGAGCCATTGTACCGAACGATTCCAGGAAACGAAATTCTCTGGTAATGATGTGGGTTTATATGTCAGTGCGACCGCCTCGCCAGGTGTTCAAACCCATCAAGGGAATTTGTGGAATGGCAACTTTGGCAGCTATGGCGCGGGCTATGGTTCCAATGCACCAACTGATTGGGAGGGATCAAAATTTATCATTCATACCTCCAATACGCCTTATTTCCCAGTACTATCTGGAAATATCACCCCTGGTTTTTGGTTTGAGATAGATGGCACAGGTTCGCCAAAGCAAGCCTGCCAAGAAATCACGACCTGCCAAATCAAACTGCCCCTAGAGGAATTTGAAGGCGATAGCGATATTAGCTCTTTTGATTTGGATGTGGCAGATGGCACTTTTTCTACCACCAAAAACAATACGGAGATGATTCGCTTAGCGAAGCGCTATCTCTATCGAAAACTGAGTGAGTATCCCCATCTTATTAGTCCTGGGTCTAGTTTTGAAAACTTTTATAACACGGAGCGCCAAAGTGTAGTAGGCGCCTATTACGACATTGAAAATGCGATGGCTCAACTCTATTTCATCGATAATCGAGACATGGGACCGCTAGAGGCCAACTTTGCTTCAATAGAAGCCAATTTGGAAGCCATTCAAAGAATCGATAGCCTCAAGGCTGCGAGCCAACAAGGTAATCCTTCACAACGCCAAGCACTGCTGCAAGACATCGTTTTGTTGGAATCACATAATACAGCCATTCTCCAAAATTTATTGGTACAGCGCCATCAGGATGCAGCAGCACTGGCTATGCAAAACGATGGGGTGATTACAGGAGCATTGACTGATGAAAATCTGCGGACCGTCAATGCTATTTTTCTGAATACAGTGGCTAGAGGTATCCTGCAGTTTAGTGCCAGTCAATTAGCTGACTTGCAGACCATTGCCAATCAATGTCCTTTATCAGGTGGAAGTGCCGTTTTTAAAGCCAGAAGTTTATTGGCGCTAAATGGCGATTATTATTATGATAATGATGCCTTTTGTTCTGATGCTGGAGGGAGAGATATGGCGCCAGCAACTACTAAGAAACGCTTGGGGCATTTGCAGCTATTCCCCAACCCAGCCACTGATGAAGTGACCATTGCCCTTCCTGAGCTAGCAGGAGATAGTCGCTTGCTCCTCTTCGATGCTTTTGGAAAGGAGTTGATGGATACCCCTATACCCTACAAAGAAAATGAATGGGCTTTATCCACAGAATCATTGGCAGAAGGCATCTACTTTATTGCCCTTTACCAAAATAATCAGACTACGCACATTGAAAAACTAGTGATCCTTAGATAGGAACAAAAAAAACCGTCAGCAATAGACATTACTGACGGCTGGGGCCGCAAGGCCCCATTTTTTTTGCATAGCGCTAGGCTTCCTGCAATTCGTTTTGGTACTCCTGCATCAAGCGCTTTTGGATATCTGGCGTGACGGGCATAAACTCTGCAAATGATCTGCTGAATTTGGCCTTACCTTGTGTGATAGAACGCAAGGTAGAAGAGTATTGATACAATTCAGAAAGCGGCACTCTGGCATTGATTTTTTGATAATGCCCTTCTGAGCCCATCCCCTGAATGACAGCACGGCGCGTCTGTAGATCTCCCATGACATCTCCCATCACTTCGTCAGAGCAAAGTACGGTGAGGTCATAGATGGGTTCCAGCAATTGGGGGCGAGCCTCCTGGAATATATTTTTGAAGACATAAGAAGATGCCAACATAAAGGCCATATCATTGGAATCCACTGGGTGCATCTTTCCATCATAGATACACACGCGGATATCTCGACAACGAGAGCCCGTTAGTGGACCTTCTTCCATCTTTTGCATGATCCCTTTCTTAATGGCATTCGAGAACTTTGCATCAATCGAGCCACCTACAATACACCAATAGAAAGCTAATTTACCACCCCAGGGCAGTTCTTCTTCTTCCTTATTCCGAACGGTCAAACCGCTGGGATCTGGCATTCCTTCATAATAGGGTTCTATGCGCATATGGACTTCTGCAAACTGACCAGAACCTCCAGATTGTTTTTTGTGGCGATAAGAACCATTGGCTGCTTTGGTAATGGTTTCGCGATAGGAGATTTTGGGTTTGATAAACTCCATGGAGATGTTATTGACCTTTTCAATTCGGTACTTGATGATGTCCAGATGGAGTTGGCCCTGACCGTGGAGTAGGGTTTGTTTGAGGGTTTGAGATTGTTCGAGGATGAGTGTTGGGTCCTCTTCTGCAATTTGATTAAGGGCTTTAATAAGTTTCTCCATTTCATTTTTGCTAGGCGGATCGACAGCGGTGCGAATGCGCGGTGCAGGGAAGGAAATGGGTTCTATTTGGTTTTCACTGCCTTTGACAGTGAGGGTATCATTGGTATGTGCATCCTTGAGCTTGACGGTTACACCAATATCTCCAGCTCTTAGTTCATCCACATTAGACCGCACCTTACCATTGGCGATAAACAACTGGCTAATGCGCTCCGAATTCCTTGTTTTAGGGTTGACCAATTCGTCTCCAGACTTAAATACGCCTGAGTAGACTTTAAAGTAAGATAGTTTACCAATACGGGGCTCAGACATGGTCTTGAAAATAAAGACGGTCTTCGTTCCATTTGAATCACAAGTCAGGCTTCCTCCATCAGCCAAAGGTGCTGGTGAACGATCGGCAGGAGAGGGTGCGATGTCATTGATGAAACCCATGATTCGTCCGCTACCCATATTGCGCTCCGCAGAAGCACAAAATACAGGATAGCAATCACCATTGGCCAAAGCGATGGTTAGGCCGCGAGCCAGCTCTTCCTCATTCAAGGTGCCTTCGTCAAAAAACTTTTCCATTAAACCCTCATCATTCTCCGCTGCAATCTCCACTAGTTCATTGTGCATCTCTTGTGCGCGATTGATTTCAGATTCTGGAATGGGCTTTTTCTCGGGCTTGCCTCCTCCATCTGGAAAGACGTACATCACCATGCGCAGTGCATCGACAATGGTATTAAAACCCACCCCAACATTGAGGGGATATTGTACGGGAATAACTTTGGAACCAAAGCGTTTTTGCGCCTGTTCCAGGGTCGCATCATAATCCGCTTTGTCATTATCTAAATGATTTATGGCAAATATAGTAGGGGTATTGAATTTCTCTACATACTCCCATAGCAATTCTGTCCCAACTTCAACGCCACTTCTGGCATTTAGCATCATAATGGCTGTATCAGCTACTTTCATGGAGGAAACCACCTCACCGACGAAGTCGTCAAAACCTGGGGTATCTATGATATTGATTTTACAATCTCTCCACTTGGCATGCATCAAGGTACTGAAAATTGAATTGCCTCTTTCTTGTTCTATGTTGGTATGATCAGATGTGGTGGTCTGATCAGTGATTTTTCCTAACCGGGTCGTGGCACCGGCCTCAAAAAGCATGGCTTCTGCCAATGAGGTCTTGCCCGAACCGGAATGTCCCAACAGTACTACGTTTCTGATATTTTTTGTGTCGAAGGTCATAAGCAAATACAGATTTTAAGTGGGTAAACTAAATTCGTTCACATCAATCCCTATGCAGAGATTGAGTTGCTTTTTAATAAAACAAGGATTATGAAGTTAACGAATAAATATCAAAGGAACAAAATAAAAGCAGCGAAAAGACAATGGAATTGACAGGGATATGACGGGATTTTCAGAATTACTATATATGAAATTAGGAAAATACAAAATATGATTTGCTTTTAGCTTTTTTGGACTAAAGAACCACGAGTTTAAAGCTTTGGTTGATTTGATCGCTCCTCAGGTGAATCCAATAGCTGCCAGGTGCCAAATCGCTTAGGTCGAATTCGTGAGCATAATTCGATCCCAATATCCGTAAAGTATGTTGTTGGATCAATTGTCCAGTGAGGCTGTAGATACGAGCTTCCCACTGCTCATTTGACCAGCCTTTAAAAGCAACCTGGACCTGGGAATGAGCTGGATTGGGCTGCAGTTGAATAGAGGAATCAACATTGGGAGCCACGATGCTAGTGGTAATAACTTGGATGTCTTTATCTCTGCTTTGTATACCACAGTTATTGCTTATAGTCAGACGAACCGTATACGAGCCTGGTGTTAAATAGCGATGTAAAGGATGCGCCTCTGTGGATTGAGCACCATCTCCAAAATCCCATAAATAGGTATTGGCTTCACTGAATTCGATGCTGTTAAATTGGATTTCTCCTGCAGTCGTTTCCAAATGATCAAAATCGCTATTGGGAAGGGCTAGGACTTCTATCAGTTGGTTGCTAACGGTCTGCGCAATTACATTACTGGCCACTAAGGTGACGTTGTGTGCACCAGCTTTGTGGAAAGTAACCACATGCGGACCTGCTCCGCTGGCCTCTGCAGGATGTGCATTAGAGCCAAAAGTCCAGAAATATTCCGTGTCAATAGCGTTATCTGCTGTATTCTGAAAGAAGACCTCTTCTTGCATACAGATCACTTCTGAGCTGTGCTCCATACCAATCACGGCTTTGGGAACTGTACTTTCCTCATAGATCAGTATATTATCTAAATACAAATTATTGCCAAAGCCACAGATATTGCTAAAGCGAAGAATAATCGACTGGCCCGCATAAGCACTCAGATCGATGTACTTGCTGCGCCAATCGGTTCCTTGGGTCGGTGACCATCCATTGGTCTGATCTGACACGGTAGCCAGATCCGTTCCCTCTTCCTCAAAAATGACTTCCTCAAAACTTTCGCCACAGTCATTGGACAAAAGGACTAAGAAGCCATCTGCATAATCCTTATTGTACTGCGCATAGGAAATATCAAAACGCAAAATAGGTTGCTGATTGTCCTGTAGATCAATTACGGGAGATTGTAACTCATCCAGCTCGCCAATAGCATCATAGCTGTGGTTATTGATGTAAAGGGCTTGAGTTGGACGATCGTCAATACCTTTGACCTCAATAAGGTCCCAAGAGATTTGGTCGTCGGGATTGTGGATGATCCAGTTATTGATGATGGAGTTTTGAAATTCATCGAAATTTTCTGCCACAGGAAGGGATCGCCCAGAGGAAATATGAATAAAATCGTTCAAGCGAGCCGTATCCGTACCGTTGGCATTGCTACAAATCAATTGTACATCGTAAAAGGAGGCATCTTTGAATTGGACGACGGGGTTGCGATCCGTAGCCGAAGTACCTTCTACAAACTCTATGCGATCGGGATCACCAAAATCCCACGTAAATTGGGTGGGCGAATGATAAGAATTATCGGAAAAGCGAATAGGCGCTCCTGGGCAAGAAAAGGTTTGATCTACCGTGAACGCAGCAATTGGTTCCGTACCTTGATCGTATAAAGCAACATTATCAATCGCAATATCCGAAAGATGCCCAAAACCAGTTGATGCTCGAAAACGCACATTGATCACCTTGTGCTGGAAAGCGCTCAAATTGATCTGTGCTCGTCGCCAATTGTCACTTTGATGCCCAGAAAGGGGAACAATAACATTCATATGCCAATCTTCCCCATCAAATAGATCAATATGTAGTTGCCCAATCTGTGCCCCCTGCATATGATACCAAAAGCTAAATACCGCTCTCTCCGAATCGCCTATATCAAAACAGGGACTCAACAGCTCTGCTGCTTTGTCATAACAGGCCCCAGATCCTTCGACATAAACATATTGCCCCGCATCGCTGTGGCTATTCTGATCCTGATTAGGCCCAGTGCCTGAGGTAGAAGTAGCGCCGCGATGGATACGCCAGTCAATTTGATCGCTCAGCTTATTGATGCCATTGGTCCAACCATTATTCAGATCACAAGTTGCAATACAATCCTCCACCGCAGGACAAAGGTCAAAATCATCAAAGTTTTCATAGTAAGGAATGGCGTG
>JBCBDH010000175.1:0-10136 GCA_038529855.1 Bacteroidota bacterium
TCACGATAATATGGTGGGCCAGTCGCAATTTAACAATAGCCGCGGGCAGTTCAGCGTCGCCTATCTCAAACAATTGTCTGGTGATAAATACCGCACCAGTGATCAATACCTGATTGCAGGCGGCCAGGCAGGGATGGGCCAACATCGAATGAATGGCAGCCGCTTGTGGTTTAGCGAACAGTTTGATGTATCTACTGGTCGGCCAGATTTTGGTGCTTCTAGTGGAGAAACAGGAGATGTACTTGACTCCCAATCTACTGATCTTTTTATGGACTTTAGTGCGGGGCTACTTTGGTATGCCCTATTTGGCGACAATGCCAGTATCTACGCAGGGGCAGCTCTCCATCACCTCAACGAACCAGAAATCAGCTTTTTTGCCTTTGGCGAAGAAACCCTTTATCGCCGTTGGACGGCTCATATTGGTGGCGAAGTTCCCTTTAGCCCTGAGCTAAGCCTGCTGCCTGCTATCGCCGTTATTGGGCAAGGCCCTTCTCGTTCGACCAGCGTAGGGGCCAATATCCGCTACAGCAATAACGATTGGTATGAGGTGGCCATTCGCGCTGGGGTGTGGACCCATTTTGCCAGACAGGGGGAAAGCGATTCTCACATGGATGCCCTGACTTTTACAGGAATTTTGGAAATGGAAAATTGGAACCTGGGGCTGAGTTATGATATCAACACTTCCAACCTCAATTTGGCGACCAATTCCAGAGGGGCCTTTGAGATGTCTTTGATCTATATTTATCCCTATGAGGGAAGGACAAAGGTCAATTGTCCCAAATTTTAATCCATTCGGGTACTTTCAAAACCAGACAGGGGCAAATCACAAGGTGGTTTGCCCCTGTTGTGCTTATAGTTTACCTAAATTTAACAAGCGCTTTATCTTGGCTTAATACTCATCTAAGACCTTTACATCCTTAAACTCGACTGATAAGACCAATAGATAAAGTTGAAGGAATCTGTGGATGTCGCAATGGAGTTCTTTACATTTGTGTGCTTAACAAACATCTTCAAAAGAAAACAAATCAATGGACGCTTCCTTCATTGTTATGTGGCTGGGATTTATTTTAGCCTCCTATTCAGTCGTTGGTAATGATGTCATTCAAACACTTGGGACCTTTCTCACCTCCAACGAACAAAAGGTAAAATGGTATATTCTCTGGGCTTTTGCCGCTTCCGTGATGCTGGCTACCTTGATGTATGGCTGGTATGTGGGAGACATTGCCTATGGGCGTTTATCCAAGTTTGAGATGCCCTCTACCTATCATTGGTACTACTTATTACCCCCATTGGTCCTTATGACCATTACGCGATGGGGCATTCCAGTGAGTACGACTTTTATGATTCTTACCCTATTTTCACTGGATAAAATTCCCAATGATTTGACCATTATGGTGAGCAGCGTCTTTGATACGGATACCAAATTGGGTGGGATGATCCACAAATCCCTGATAGGCTATGTTATTGCCTTTACTTCAGGCATTGTGTTTTATTTACTCATCACTCGTTTGACGGAACAGCGCTTCATCAAAAACCCCCTCACAGAATCTGCTCGACCCTTTTGGATTGCGGCTCAGTGGTGTTCTACGGCTTTTCTCTGGTCACAGTGGCTCACCCAGGATTTGGCCAATATTTACATCTATTTGCAGGGGGGACGCGATTTGTCTCTGGTGGGGATGTTGACTTCTATTGCTATCCTATTGGGTTTATTGGGCTATATTTTTTACAGTAAAGGGGGAGCGGTGCAGGATGTGGTTCGCCAAAAGACCAATACGGCAGACATTCGCTCCGCTACCTTTGTCGATTTGATTTACGGAATCATTCTCTATATCTTCAAATATAATTATTTGGGCCTTTTTGAGGCTAAACTGCCGATGAGTACGACTTGGGTATTTATTGGTTTATTGGCAGGGCGCGAAATTGGTATTCGCTTGATGACGGAACGGAAGCTGAGCAGAGGTGTGCAGCGGATGATTTTTGCTGATTTAAGCAAAGTGTTCTTTGGATTGGTCGTTAGTGTCGTTTTGGTTTTTCTAATAAAAATAATCAGTGGATAAATTCCCGCTATGGGAAACCCCCTTAATGGAAATTCACTTACTCGACATACTAAAAATACTTGGTTCTCTGGCCTTCTTCATCTATGGGATGAAAGTAATGAGCGAGGGAATGCAAAGAGCAGCAGGCTCCCAAATGCGTCGCATTCTTCGCCGTATGACGCGCAATCCCTGGATTGGCCTGTTTTCTGGTTTATTGGTTACGACATTGGTTCAGTCTTCTTCTGCTACGACTGTAATGACGGTGAGTTTTGTCAACGCGGGGCTGATTTCTCTTGCAGAGTCTGCGGGTATCATCATGGGGACGAATATAGGCACGACGATTACTGGATGGTTGGTCGCTTTGGGGATAGGTAATTTTAGCCTGTCCAATTATTCTTTACCCATTATCGCCCTGGGTTTGCCTTTGCTTTTTTTGCGACAACGAAAACTGCGCTATTGGGGGGAAGTCCTGGTCGGTTTTGCCCTATTGTTTCTGGGACTGAGCTTTTTATCGGAAAACGTTCCCGATTTTCGTGATCATCCAGAAGCCTTAGAGTTTTTGTCGAGTTATAGCCAGTTGGGTTATGGGTCTATTTTTATCTTTATGATCTTTGGGATGGTGATTACCGCTGTGATCCAATCTTCTAGTGCAGCTATGGCGCTTACCCTAGTGATGCTGTCCAAGGGATGGGTGCCCGTTGAGATTGCGGCTGCGATGATTCTTGGAGAAAATCTGGGAACTACGATTACTGCAGAGATTGCCTCCTGGGTAGGGAATGTATATGCCAAGCGGACGGCGCGGATACACGTTTTATTCAATTTTATTGGCGTTTTGTGGATGTCTCTGGCTTTGCCTTGGTTTTTGAAGATGATCCATAATTATATGGTGCCTTCCCTCCAATCTGTCTTTCCTTTTACCAGTGCTGATATTATGGCCTTGGCTATTTTTCACACCTTGTTCAACCTGGCCAATGCCCTATTGCTTATCGGTTTTATTCCCTTATTGATTCGTCTGGCCTCGCAAACGGTTTCTTCCAAGGGTGGAGTGGATGAAAATTTCCGATTGGCTTACATCAACTCGCTTCTAAAGACGCCAGAATTATCCATCATAGAGGTACAAAAAGAGCTGGCCAAATATGGAGAAGTCACCAGCCGCATGAATGGCTTTACCAAGCGATTGCTCTTGTCGACCAATAAAAAGGAACAAAGGGATTTGATTCGCCAGATTGCCAAATACGAAGACATTACAGATCGAGTAGAGCTCGAATTGGTCAATTATCTGGATAAAATCTCTTCAGACGAGGTGTCTACCCGCATATCTATTCGCATCCGCAGTATCCTCAATATCTGTAGCGATCTAGAGCGCATTGGCGATATCTTTTATCAGATGTCCAGATCCATTGAGCGAAAGATTGACGAAAAAATCTGGTTTAATCAGGAGCAACGCGACCGCCTGTCGGAAATGTTTGACCTGGTCGAAGAAGCCTTTGGCGTGATGGTCGGTAATTTATCGAATCCTGAATATGGTAAGGTCTCCCTTTTCTCTGCCCTGGAAATCGAAAAAAAGACCAATCACTTGCTCGATGGTTTGAACCAAACCCTCCCATCTACTAAAAAGGGCGAGGAAGTACATAGCAATAGCACCTATATCTTCAACAGCCTTTTTTCCTCCCTCGAAAAGGTGGGCGATCACATCTACAACATCTCAGAAGCCATTGTAGCAGATCATCAGTAGCTACTTATTCTTGGCGAAGGCGACCTTGAGTACATCCTTAAAATAATCGGCAAAACGCGCTTTGATGCCCCTGCGAATATAAATGGGCAAATCGCGATAGTCCTTTTTATTGTCAATAGGGAAAATCAACTCTGATACACCCACGCGCTTCGCTCCAATGGTTTTTTCCTTGACCCCACCAATGGGCAGCACCTTTCCCGTGAGGGTAAGCTCGCCCGTCATGGCCAGATTGTCTTTAACCGCTTGGCCCGTTGCCAGGGAATAGAGGGCCAGGGCCATGGTGATACCTGCTGAAGGACCGTCTTTAGGCGTAGCGCCAGCGGGAACGTGTAGGTGGAGCATATGGGTCTCAAAAAAGTCATTATTGGGCGCTTCCTCTGAAAGTAGGGAGCGGATGTAGCTGTAGGCGATTTGAGCGGATTCTTGCATGACGGAGCCTAGTTGTCCCGTCAATTTGAAGCTGCCGTTTTTGGCTTTGATGGCCGTAGCTTCGATGTAGAGCGTAGCTCCACCCATACTGGTATAGGCCAGTCCCAGCACAACGCCAGGGATACTTTTGGTGTAAAGTTTTTCGGTACGGAAGATGTTTTTACCCAAATAGGATTCGATTTCTTCGATACCAATCTCAAAGTTCATTTTTTTCTTTTCAGCGAGTTTGAGGGTAGCCTTGCGGATGATCTTGCGAATCTGTTTTTCCAAATTTCTGACACCTGCTTCTCGGGCATAGCGATCCACAATGGTGGCCAGAGCTTCATCAGTGATGTTGATCTCTCCCTTTTCAAAACCGTGTTCCTGCAATTGTTTGGGCAACAGGTGGCGTTTGGCAATTTCTACCTTCTCCTCCAAGACATAGCCCGAAAGACGAATGATTTCCATTCGGTCGAGTAGGGGACGAGGAATGGTATCCAATTGATTGGCCGTTGTGATAAAAAGGATATTGGACAAATCGTAGGGGATGTCCAGGTAGTGATCCAGAAAGCTCCCGTTTTGCTCTGGGTCGAGTACTTCCAATAGCGCAGAGGCTGGATCGCCCTGAAAACTACTGCCAATCTTGTCAATTTCATCCAGCATCACCACGGGATTGGAGGTGCCAACGCGTTTGAGACTTTGGATTAATTTGCCAGGCATGGCGCCAATATAGGTGCGGCGGTGGCCCTTGATCTCTGCTTCATCCCGCATTCCCCCTACCGAAAAGCGAAAAAATTTGCGATTCAGCGCACTGGCCACAGACTTCCCAATTGAAGTTTTTCCCACTCCTGGAGGCCCAACCAAGCAAATGATCGACCCAGCGACCTTTCCTCTTCTAATCACAGCACTCAAAAATTCCAGGATGAGGTCCTTGACTTCTTTCAGCCCATAGTGTTCCTTATTCAAAATTCGACGGGCTTTGCGAATATCCATATTGTCTTCGGAATAAATGCCCCAGGGCAGATCGGTAATCAATTCCAGATAGGAGCGCACCACATTGTACTCTGGCGATTGGGCATTGAGCAATTTGAGCTTTTCCAACTGTGCTTCCACCTGCTGGCGAGCCTCATCAGTGAGCGTCAATTGGGCAATTTTCTGCTCTATTTTCTCAATATCCGTATCCTTATCCTCCTTTTCGATGCCCAGTTCTTTTTTGATGGCTTTTAGCTGCTCGCGGAGGTAGAACTCCTTTTGTTGCTCATTGATTTTTTGCTCGATCTGCTGGGAGATTTTTTGCTGAATCTTACCCACTTCCAATTCCTCTTTGATGAGTTGCAAAAGAATTTCGGCCCTTTCCAAGAAATCCAATGTTTCCAAAAGCCCTTGTAGCCGCTCTGTATCCGCAGAAAGGATATTGGAGATGATGTCCATAGTTTTTCCAGGTGCATCGTAATTGAGCTGAGAGACCACCATGTTGATTTGCTCTTTAAACAATTCGTTGAGCTGTAGCAATTCCTTCATATCATTGCTGATGGCCAACATATAAGCTTTGAGTTCTGTGTTGGGTTTTTCCGCAGAATCGTAGAAATGCTCGACCTCCCAACGCAGACTGGGCTGTACATGCAAGACCCGCTTGCGTCGAAAGCGATTTAAGCCCTGCATCAATACCTGCACACTGTCTGGACCATTGGGTACGATGCGTAAAATGCGCATGGCCGTTCCCATTTCATAAAAATCAGATTCCAAGATCGATTCTTCATTGGCTTCTCTAATCAGTGATAAACCAATATAACTATCTTCTTTTTTGACGGCATTTTGTAGCGCATCCACCGCTGCCTGTCCAGTAAATGGGACGGGGAGGACCAGACCTGGAAAAACGGGTCTTTGCAAAAGGGGTAAAATGGTTAATCGACTGGGAACGACTTCATCGACAATCTGTAATTCCTGTCCATTGGACGGTGCTTCTGTACTACTAATGATGGTTTCTTCTTGCATTTGCTGATGGGGGTTTTGATTGGGCGTACTCGATAAATATAAGAACTGATTTTGATTTTTGATACCTTGGCCTTTCTAAGGCTTTGTAGTAAATTTAGGTGCATTTATTAAATGCCTGGTATTTGAGAAACGGTAATTGTACAATTTCTCAAATATACTTTATTGGATAGATAAAACACCTGAAAGAAGGCAGAGTTTAAAGCCCCTATTTCTTCGAGGATAGAAAAAATCAAAACCATGAAAAAAATTACCAAACGACAATTGATCGAGATGATTGAAAATCTTGATATCGACGATGAGGAATTGAGTCAATACTTGGAAATAGATCCCAATAGTCCCACAGCTTTTGATGTCCAGTTTCGGGCGCAGGGGGGCGCTATCCTCAATATGACCAAAGCGGATAAGGGCTTTTTGGGCACCCTCAATAAACGCAGCCGCAGAAAACGCCAAAGACAATACCGCAAAAAAATTGGAAAAAGAAATTTTAGTGGAATCAAAATTGTCTCTGAAGGAGACTCTTGGTTTCAATACCCCATTTTTCTTAAAGACATCATCGACAATCTATCCAAAAAAGACGAAATGGCCATTTGTAGCCTGGGCTATGGCGGTGATTGGCTGTCCAATATGTTTCACGAAATGGAATACCTTCGCGCTATTCGCAAGGAAAAACCCCAGGTATTTTTGATCAGTGGCGGGGGTAACGACCTGCTGGGCGACAATCGACTAAAGCAGTTGGTCCACCCCTACGATTCCAGCCTGGATGCCAGCGACTATCTCCATGAGGTGGCTCAGCAAAGGTTGCAAGAACTCAAAGATTTATTTGAAGGCATCTTCCTCAATTTGCAGACGGAATTTCCAAAACTCCAGGTCATCTGCCACGGCTATGACTATGCCATCCCCAAAAAGAATCGCTGGCTAGGCAAGCCGCTTCGAGAAAAAGGCATCAAAAAACGCAAATTGCAAAGACAAATTATTCGCGAATTGATGGACCGTTTTAATGATAATCTCCGCAGCTTGAGTCATCGTTTTGATCAAGTTCACTATGTTGATCTTCGAGGAACACTACGCTCAGGTCGCAGTTGGAAGGACGAATTACATCCTAGAAATGCGGGTTTTCGGAAATTGGCAGCCAAGATTGAAAAAAAGATCAAGGAGGTGGTGTAGTATTTCCTAGAAGGGCGTGGTATTTATCCATAATCCAATTTTCATAGGCCATTGGCCGCAAGCCCTCAATAGCTGACTTTAGGGTGGGGGAAGAGGAGGTACTTTTCTTACACAGCTTTTCTACGGCCTGTACAAAATGTAAAAAATAGTGTTTTACTTCGCGGTTGATTTTGGTATTCCTGCGTAAATAAGTCTTAAAAGATTGACAAAAGCTAATGATCCAATCCGTACTTTCCTCTAGTTCGTAAAAACTTCTCAGCAGTAGGGTTTTGCTTCGCAAGGCATAATAAACATGGCGAAAATCGACTTTTTGTAGGGTGTAAATACAAGCTTCATACTGTGCTTTTTCGAAGTGAATCCGCGCATGTGCGATGGCCAGCGCACTTTTTTTGATGCTTCTATCCAAATAATGTTGCCAATAATCAATAAAAGACTCTGCCCAGGCCAGTTCCTTTAATCGACAAGCTAAATTGACGATATTATTAAACTGCGTATCAGACAATTGGCCTTTTTCAATAAAAACCCCTTCAGCCAATCCCCTTTTGTAGAGATCAAAAGCTTCGTGAATAAAGGCTTGTTGTCCTTTATTGATGGACTCCGCTGCAAAATTGATCAAATAGCCAAGTAAGATCATTCGTTCTTCCGTAGGCAGCACAGCCAATTGCTCAAAAAACTGTGTTTTTAGCTCAAAGTAGTCATCGCGCTGCTGATATTGGAGTAATTGCTTCATCTGTCCAAAGAGCTGAATACAGGGGTCTTCTTCCGCACTGAGATCGCCACAAAATTGTTCGATGACTTCGAGAAAGTGAATAGGATGATGTTCCTGCAGAATAAGCCCCCTGCTGAGCAACTCACAACTGTATCGCAATTTACTGGCGACAAAAAAGCGATCCAATTGCTCCATCGCAACGCTGACTCCAACCGCTTTTTTAGGATCACTGCGAAGCTTAAAACTTTGAGGAATATAATATTGATGATGCGCCAAACGCATTCGGTCCAGGTAATAAGTCATGCCCTTTGACTGCTCTTGGCTTAGGTGTTTATCGGTTTTGTTTAATTGCTGCTGGAGCAATTGTTCCATACCCCTTTCCTTATAAATATCAATGAGTAAAAAAGCCCTTTCGCCAAATTGTCGATCTTTTATTTTTAGCCATAATAAAAACTCTTCCAATAAGCCAAACAGATCAGTCAATTGGTCGCTCAGCTTTCGCTCCAAAGATTTTTTACCCGCTGATTGTGTAAAGACCGCCTTTGCCACAAGCGCCTTTTCCAGTTTGACGGCATCTCGAATATGCTGGTGCAAATAGACCAATAATCGAAGGGATTGTTTCTTTGCTGGATAATTGGCTTCGAGGTATTGAATAAACTGATTTTGAATGCGGGCCTCCAAAGAAGAAAAGGCTTGGAAGAATTTACTTTTTTGCATAACAAAATTATTTACAGGTCTTGATCAATACTTGCGCGCTGCCCTGTCGGACTGACTCCCCGCCAAAAGCGGGGTCAGTCCGACAGTGAGGGTCTGGCGGGGTCTGACTAAACTACAAATCGAGTAGAAAATCGACTTTTTTTCTGATAAAACCTGAAGATTCGCTAGGATATTACTATAGAGGTAGAGGGTGTAATGAAGTTTTGATATAAAATGAGTATATAATAAATCATTGTAAAGCAATAAATAATAAAATTATAATTTTTATATTCAAAAATAAATACAGCCGATAAATCCCCCAAAATGTTTTATCCTGATCAAGGATTTTTTTTCATATTTACTTCCAGATCATACCCCAATCATTTGATCAAAATCCATTGATAAATAGGGGTAATACCTTTTTCCTTTTTCAAGAGCGTGATAAAAATCAAGGTTCATCTATCAATGATGATGATACGGGCTGCCCTGTCGGACTGACTCCCCGCCAAAGCGGGGTCAGTCCGACAGGGAGAGTCTCGCGGGGTCTGACAGTCCGCGGGAAAGCCCATTTAAATGATTTCCCTTCACAAAACACTGAATTTATACACCACTTAAAATTGAATAATTATGAAACGGTATTTTTTTCTTTTTGTATGGACTACTTTATTCATGGCCGCCTCTTGCGAGATGGACGATGACTTGCCTCCTCCCCAACCACAAAGACCTGTCGCCAATTTCTCCAAATCCCCATTAGTTGTCATTGCCGATAAAACTAGGGTCCAATTTGAAGATCTTTCTACAGGCTCTATTGATAAATACGACTGGGATTTTGAAGATGGCTTAGGTCGTTCCTCCGCCAAAGAACCCACTTATACTTTTGAATATGAAGGAGCGCGACCAGTGGAGCTAAAGGTAGAAGGAGATGGAGGTACAGATAGTAAAACACTCTTGCTTGTCGTACATCCTTTTGATCCCAATTGTACCAATTTTGAAAATGCTAGTACACATAGTGTACGACAGATTGATCGACTGAGAGAGAATGGTTTGGTAAAGGATGGGACCGTAACTATTCGAAATAATTACGGGGTTAGTATCGACTTTTTATTCTATCACCCTGAAAACTGGATAAATGGAAAATACACCTATTACTATAAGTCCACTCTCCCCTCAGGTTTTAGTTACACCCTAAATATAGACAATTCAGACATATTGCTTTCCAATGAATGGGGGGTTCGAGCACAGTCTACCAATGGGGCGATTTCTTGTATAAGGACACTTGGTTCTATCGCCAGATTTAGTGGTAATAACTACGAGATTTTTGCCTCAGATATTTTCGATTGCCTTTAAAAAAAATCAAAAAATTATACACAAAAACCATCACACATACCATGGC
>JBCBDH010000176.1:0-10070 GCA_038529855.1 Bacteroidota bacterium
AAAAGATCGCCTGGCTAATCATGCACCGATCCATTTTGATATTTCCACACTGGGCTATTTTACAGCTCCTTTGGTCGGCGCTTCAACGGTAATATTAAGTGATGCTCACACGATATTACCAGGTAGTCTGGGAAAGCTGATTGAAGCGGAGCGCTTTAGCATTTGGTACTCTGTCCCCTTGGCACTGACCCAATTGCTGCAAAGTGGTATCTTGGAGCAAATCGACGCTTCTTCCCTTCGCTGGGTACTGTATGCTGGAGAGGCTTTTCCCCCCAAATACCTACGGGCTTTGATGGAGCAGTGGTCGCACAGCCGTTTTGGAAATATTTACGGTCCGGCCGAGGTCAATCAATGCACCTATTATCACCTGCCCAAAGCGCCAGAAGGGGATGAGCCCATTCCCATTGGATATACCTGGGGCAATACGGAGTACTTAATTCTTGACGAGGAAGATCAAGAAGTGCCAGTGGGAACAATGGGAGAACTGTTGATTCGCTCGGCGACGATGATGAGTGGCTATTGGCAAAAGCCAGATTTGACCGCTCGATCATTATACAGGAAAAAAACAGCTACTGGAGTAGAGGCCATTTATTATCGGACAGGCGATCTTTTCAAACTAGGGGAAGATGGTCTGCTGCACTTTTTCGGACGAAAGGACGCACAGGTCAAGGTAAGGGGCTATCGAGTAGAGCTGGATGCCATTGAAGTGGCCCTGGTCGCTCACCAAGCCATTGCTGAGGCAGCAGTCTTTACCCTCCGCAATGCCGAAGAAGTCAATACCATTCAGGCTGCCGTCATTTTAAACCCCGAGCTTGCCCTTACGGAAAAAGAAGTGCTCCAATACCTCAAAAGCCAACTACCTTTTTATGCAATTCCAGAAAATATTCATATCATGGACAGCTTTCCGAGAACGAGTTCCGGAAAAATCAGTCGCCCACAAATCAAGGCGGCTTTTCAAGTGACGAACAGCTGATTATGGATCAAATCATTATTAAATTTATTACGGGAGAACTACACGGGGGACGTGAAGACGTCAGCATTGCGCCAG
Organism: Bacteroidota bacterium; assembly: GCA_038529855.1. Classification (GTDB taxonomy): domain Bacteria; phylum Bacteroidota; class Bacteroidia; order Chitinophagales; family Saprospiraceae; genus JBCBDH01. The sequence continues at coordinate 1,049 of JBCBDH010000176.1, forward strand.
AGGACGATTTATTGGGCAGTGGCCTAGTTGAATCAATGGATATGATGCGTTTAATCCAGTTCATTGAAGAAGAATTTGAACTCAAGGTACCCATGCAAGACATGACCATTGAAAATTTTATGACGGTAGAGGCGATGGTAAAGTATATCGAGCAGTCTAAAAATTGATGGCGGCGTATGAATAATTGGAAACAAACAGCTGAGGGAAAACAACAAATGGATTTGACACAGAGTCAACTGCTGTTTTGGATGGGACAAAAGCTCAGTCCTCAATCGCCGATGTACAATATGGCACTGGCTTTTGAACTGTCTGCCCCCATCGAACTGCCTGTTTTTCGGCAGGCTTTCCAATGGCTTTTGCGTGAATGCGAGGTGATGCGAAGTGTATTTGTAGAAACAGCCGTAGGCCCCAAGCAGGAAATCCAAAACGACTTTTCCTATTTTTTGACCTATATCGACTTTGCCGACCAGGAAAAGCCCTTGCGCCAATGGCTTGACCAACGCAGCCAGCAGCCCTTTGATATCACCGCCTGTTTGTTTGATTCCGTACTCATCCGTATGGAAGAAGAGCGCTACATTTGGTATCTCAATCAGCACCACCTAATTACGGATGCCTGGGCAGTAACGGTACAATACAAAGCCCTGGCCAGCCGCTATCAAGAATTATTGGAGGGACAAAGCGAAAGTGCTATCCAGCTTCCTCCCTACAGCGACTATATTGCCCATGAGCAAAATCGTCGAAACCATACGGCCAATGAAAAGGCCCTGACCTTTTGGCGAGAAAAGGTAAAAGAATTGCCCGAACCACCGGCCTTTTTTGGTCGCCAGAATCGGGGAATGGAAAGTGAATCCCAGCGACTTCCCCTACAACTCAGCCAAGCGCAGTCCGATCAGCTCCGCGCCCTGACTCAAGAGGCGGACCTGCGCGCCTGGACTCAGCATCTTTCGCTTTTCAATATTTTTTCTACGGTCCTGCTGACCTTTCTCTACCGTATTAGCGGTCAGCAAAAACTAGCCATTGGGACCCCAGCTCACAATCGCTCCTCCAATGCCTTTAAGCAAACGCCTGGTTTGTTTATTGAGCTTTTCCCCATTATGGTAGAGATTGATGCACAAGATCGTTTCATAGATGTCTTTAAAAAAGTACAGGAGGCTAATTTTGATTTCCTGCGCTATGCCCAAACGGGGGTAAGTCGGCCGGAATTGAGTCGTGGTTTCAATGTAGTGCTCAATTACATCAATGCTACCTTTTCCGATTTTAATGGACATCCTATGCGCTCAGAATGGGTGCATGCCAACCATGCTGACCCTGGGCACTCCATGCGTCTACAAGTCTATGATTTTGATGCAACAGGAGCCATCTTGCTGGGTTTTGACTTGAATGTAGCGGTGTTTAAAGAAGGCCAGCGCAGCAAAGTACCTGCTCAATTTATGCAATTGCTGAATGCCTTTATCAGCGATCGCCATCAACTCATTGGCGCCCCTGCCCTGGCCCAGGAAGTCGCCCAATTTTCTACCCTAGTACCCGATAACTTCAAATATAAAGCTCAAGCCACTGTCCTGGATTTGTTGGAGCAACCATACAAAACGACTTCTGATCTAGTCGCTATCAGATACAAAGAAGGACAGTTGAGCTATGGCGAATTGGAGCAGCATGTCAATCAATTGGCACATTATCTCCAAACAAATGGACTCAAAGCAGGAGAAAGAGCCGCCATCTTTCTCAACCGATCACCAGAGCTGGTCATTGCCATTCTGGCCATTCTCAAAACCGGTGCGGCCTTTGTCCCCATACCGGTCAATTATCCGAGTGGGCGCGTATTGGGTATCGTAGAGGATGCCCAGGCCAAACTCTTATTGAGTAATTCTGTTCTCTTGCCCTACCTGCCCGTCACCTTACCACAGGCTATCGCCTTGGATAAGGAAGCGGTATTTATTGAACAACAATCCACGCAGTTTGATGCACAAGCAGTAGGGGCGGACGATTTGGCCTATCTCATGTATACTTCTGGTTCCACAGGACGCCCCAAAGGGGTGATGATAGGTCATCGCGCCTTATCGCATTACATCCAATGGGCAGCTAGCCAATACGCAGCGGATTATCGACCAGTAATGCCACTATTTACAGCTGTGGGTTTTGATTTGACCATTACTTCCCTGTTTTTGCCACTAACAGTAGGCGGCACCTTAGTGACTTTTCCAGAAGCTGCGGAAGGCCCCGATCTGGCTTTGTTTGACGTATTAGAAGATCCTGAAATTAATCTGCTCAAATTGACGCCTTCGCATTTGGCCATGTTGGAAGGGAAGGATTATAAGGATACTGCCGTTCGCGCGATGATCGTGGGGGGAGAGAATTTTAAAGGCCATATTGCCCATTGGGTCAATACGCATTTTCCAGCGGGAATTGCCATTTATAATGAGTACGGGCCGACGGAGGCCACGGTGGGTTGTGTGGTTCATCGCTATGATGCAGAAGCGGATCGCGAAAAAGTGGCCGTGCCTATTGGCTGGCCCATCGCCAATTCGCAGATGTATATTTTAGATGATTTTGGTCATCCAGTTCCAGAGGGCGTTACTGGGGAAATGTATATTGCAGGTATCGGATTAGCAGAAGCCTATTGGGGACAGGAAGCGCTAACGGCGGAAAAATTTGTTGAAAATCCCTTTGAGCCAGGAAAATACATGTATCGCTCGGGCGATTTGGTCCGACAACATCCCGAAGGGTATCTCGAATACTTGGGAAGAAAAGATTTACAAGTAAAAATCAGAGGGCGGCGGGTAGAGCTGGCAGAAATAGAAAGCGCCCTTAATCAATATACTGAAATCCGTCAGGCCGTAGTAGAATTGCGAGGGCGAAAAAAGCCAGTCATACCAGAAGAGGTGCACAATTGTGTAAGTTGTGGTTTGCCCTCCAATTATCCTGGGGCGAGTTTTGAAGAAGGGGAAGTCTGTCATCTTTGTCAATCTTTTACCAGTTATCAGGAAAAAGTGGCGAAGTATTTCAAAACCATGGATGATCTTAAAGCCTTGTTTGATTCTGTGCCAGCCGATCAAAAAGGAGAATACGATTGTTTGTCCTTGCTAAGTGGTGGAAAAGACAGTTCTTATGCTGTGGCAAAGCTCAAGGAGATGGGATTAAATGTCTTGGCCTTTACGCTGGATAATGGCTATATTTCTCAAGAAGCCATCGAAAACGTCAAAAGGGTGGTTGCTGAATTGGGGGTCGATCACGTCTTTGGTAGAACGGATGCGATGAATGCCATTTTTGTGGATAGCCTACAAAGACATTGCAATGTCTGCGACGGCTGTTTCAAAACCATTTATACCCTCAGTATTCAAATTGCACTGGAAAAACGCATTCCCTTTATCGTCACGGGATTATCAAGAGGACAGTTTTTTGAAACTCGACTGACCGAAGAGTTATTCCGGGCGGAAGAGGTAGATGTGGATAAAATTGATGAGACTATCCTTAATGCCCGAAAAGCCTATCACCAGGTTGATGATGCGGTAAAACGCTTGCTGGATACCTCCATGTTTGACGACGATGCAGTCTTTGAAAAGGTACGCTTTGTCGACTTTTATCGCTTTACAGATGTGAGTTTGGAGGAGATGTATGAGTATCTACATAGTCAATTGCCCTGGGCCAGACCTTCAGATACCGGTCGCTCGACCAATTGCATTATCAATAAAGCAGGGATTTATGTGCATAAAAAGGAGCGAGGCTACAGCAATTATGCTTTCCCCTACAGTTGGGATGTGCGCGTAGGGCACAAAACCCGTGATGAATCGCTTGATGAGATCAATGAACCCATCGACGAGGAGGAAGTACTGACGATTTTAGAAGAAATTGGCTATCTCGCTGCGCAAGAGGAAGCTGTGGATATGGAGCAGTTGGTGGCCTACTATGTGGCTGATCAGGAAATTCCTGAATCTGAATTGAGCCAGTACCTCCTGGCTGATTTCCCCGATTATATGGTGCCCGTCCAATTCATCCGTCTGGAACAAATGCCCATGACCGTCAATGGTAAAATTGATCGGGACGCCTTGCCTCAGCCCGATGCCATCCGACCCGTCTTGCAAGTAGATTATGTAGCAGCAGAAACAGAGTTTGAAGAGATAGTGACCGACATCTGGTCGGAAGTATTGCAGATAGATAAAATTGGTATTCTGGATAACTTTTTGGCCATTGGTGGCGATTCCCTATCGGGCATACGCATCATGAGTCGAATCAATGAAGCCTTAGAGTTGGATTTGCCGGTCAACCTCATTTTCCAGCAACCAACGATACAAAGACTAGCCGCTTACCTAGAAAATACCATTAGAGAATTATTACTGGAAATGGATAGCCAGGAATCATAGCATGGCGAAGATTGTATGTATAACGAGTGGATTAACTGGTATTGTCAATGCCAGTTTTGAATTGGTCAATCGCCTGCAAGCAGGGGGGCATGAAGTGCTTTGTGCCGCTCCACGTGACATCGCTTCTCGCTTTGAACAGCAAGGTATCTCGTTCAAAGAACTTCCCGAAATCACCCAGCATCCTGGCCCAGTGCTGCCCCAATTCAGCGGTCCGCTGAGAAAAGGGAAACGCCTGTGGTATAAAATCAGACAGGCTTCCAAGCGAAGAAAGGCGGCTTTAGCGGCCCTACAGCCAAGCGGTTTTAGTCAATGGATACAAGAACAAGCGCCCGATTTGTTGCTACTCGATATTGAGTTGCACGAATACATCATCCGCGCCCATGCCTTAAATTTGCCTTTTGTCTTATTGAGTCAATGGTTTTCGCTTTGGTGCCGCCCAGGTTTGCCTTATTTATTGACCGACACCATTCCTGGGCAGGGATGGCGAGGGAAGGTTTGGGGGATTAAGGCCCATTGGCAGTGGGTTAGGCTCAAACGCTGGTGGACTTTTACCAAGCAGCGTTGGTATACTGTTGGGACAGATAGGCGGACTGTTTTGCTGGATTTTGCTCGGGCAGAAGGTTTTCCAATGAAGTACATCCGCGAAAACTACTGGCCAGGGCCTTTTAGCTATGATCAATTGCCAGTTTTGGCGATGGTGGCCAAGGAAATGGAATTTCCGCATGATATAAGGCCCAATATGCATTATGTTGGGCCGATGGTGGATGCGCAGCGAATGGAGCGAGCGATGGAGGGGGAGGAAGCGACGCTACTGGATCGGGCATTGAGGCTGAGGCAGGAGCGGGGAGCGGCTTTGCTGTATGGCTCAGTAAGTACCTTACATGCGGGTGACCAGCGATTTGTCGATCATTTGATCGAGGCAGTTGGTACGCAAAAGGATTGGGTCTTGGTGATGGGTTTGGGAGGAAAGATAGGGGCAGAGCAATATGGTAAATTACCAGATAATGTCTTTGTTTTCTCTTATATTCCTCAGATTCAGCTATTGGCCAAGGCGGATTGTTCCATCAATCACGGGGGCATTCATACCATTAATGAATGTTTGCATTTCAAAGTCCCTATGCTGGTGTATTCTGGAAAACGTTCTGACCAAAATGGTTGTGCGGCTCGCGTCGCCTATCATCAATTGGGTTTGATGGCGGATAAAGACCAGGATGGCCCTGAGGAAATTAGAGCGAAAATACAAGAGGTGCTTCAAAGTAAGCGGTTTAAAGTGCGCTTGGAAGAGATGCATCAGCACTATTTTAGCTATATTGACCAGAAGAGTTTGCTGCAAAACGTTGAGCGTTTGTTATATTTGAGGCCCAAACATACTATGATATGAAGCGAAAAACCCTTGAAAAAATTGATGTACATGACTTGGTGAAAAAGAAGGGAAAAAATCAGTTCACCACAGCTTATGTGCTCTCATTGTTGGTGTTGACTTGTATCTTGCCAGCCTGTATTTCTTATCCTTCTCTGGTGAGTTACAACCAAGCGCCCAGAATTACGACTACGCCACAAGCCATTACGAATTTTCAAGCCATCAAAGTACAAATTGGCGATGTGCTAAAAATACGATTGAGCAGTACGGATGCGGCCTCTATACAACCTTTTACCATTGCCGCTGCTGGGGCTGGTACAGGGCAGGCAGCAGCTGGTGGCAGTGCTAATGACTACCTCGTAGATAGCGATGGAAATATCGAATTTCCGACCATTGGCTCCATCCCCGTCAAGGGATTGGAATTGGAAGCTATAGAAGAAGCGCTGGCTACTCGCCTATCAGCTTATTTCAAACAGCCCCCCATTATACAAGTAAGACTGATTAATTTTAAAGTAAATGTTAATGGCGAAGTCAACTCACCAGGCTCTTTTCTGGTGGGTAGTGATCGAATGTCTATCATCGAAGCCATCTCGCAAGCAGGTGATTTTACGCCCTATTCCCGTCGCGACAGCATACTGATCATTAGAGAGGAAGATGGGATGCGGGAATTTGGCTATATCAGCTTTAATTCCGCAGAAATATTTGATTCGCCCTATTTTTATTTGCAGCAGAATGATGTGGTTTATGTACAGCCCGACAAAACGAAGGTGGGCTCTTTGCGCGAACCCTCCAACCGCTTTATCCCCTGGGTAACGGCTTTTGTATCGCTGGCTGCATTGATTGTTTCTATTACTAGATAAGATTTAGCCTTGGAGAATAAGACAGCACATACAAAAATTAACCCTGCCACAGGCAATCCTAAAGATATCATTATCCTCGACTTTCAAAAGTTGTTGGGGAAGATGCTGTCGTATTGGTGGTTGTTTTTACTTTCTATAGCTATTGCCATCGCTTCGGGAAATTTATACCTGCGCTATTCGACCTTTATGTACTCAGCGCGAGCTATTCTATTGATCAAAGATGCAGGGAAAAGTGGAAAGATATCCGAGCAGAATATCCTGCTGACTGATGATGGTCTGACAACAGGGGGTAAGGCGATGGATAATGAAATACAAATACTCAAATCGCTGACTTTAATGGAAAAGGTGGTCGAAAGACTCAACTTGCATGTCGCCTATTTCCGACAGGGAACGGTCATCGAAAGTGAGCTTTATTTGAATACGCCCTTTTTATTGGACTCTTTTGAGCTGTATGGCGAGAGCGATTTTGGAGCGACTTTTTACATGGAACTCAGTGATTACGAGACCTTTTTATTCAAAGAGAATCCAGATGATGAAGAACATGTACAATGCTATTTTGGCGTACCCTTTCAAACCAATTCTGGTCGTTTTCTCATCAATCTCAATCCGAAAAGAGCCATTGTAAAGGGCAGCTATCGCCTATCGGTTTTTCCCAAAGAAGCAGCGGCCTTTCAATATAAAAGTGATTTGAATGTTCAACGAATTGGGGATCACTCCTCTTCGAGTGTATTGGAATTGAGTATTGTTGATCCAGTATCGGAAAAAGCACGGGATATTCTGAATACCCTCATTGATATTTATAATGAGGAAGAGGTCAAGGATGAGAATAAGGTGCTGCGCAATACGCTGGAATTTATCGATAAAAGAGTGCTGCGATTGGTTTCGGAATTGGATTCGGTGGAAGGCGGTATTCAGCGCTACAAAAGCGCCAATTCCATTATTAGCGATAATGCCTCTACGAGTATGAGCTATACGCTTGGCGAAATTCGCTCAGCCGTCCAGCAAATTTCTGATTTTGACATTCAGAAAAAACTCCTGGAATCACTTGAACAATTTCTCACCAAGGATCAAAATAAATTTGACCTCATTCCCACCAATCTCATTGCCGAAAATCCTGTATTGGCGGGGCTGGTCACGCAATACAATAACCTGGTACTGCGCAATAATCAAATTTCGATTACGGCGAGTAGTGAAAATCCCGTTCGAAAAAATCTGGAAGAACAAATCATTGATATTCGAGGCTTGATACTGGAAACCATCCGCAATTTAAAGAATGATCTGCAAATCCCCATTGCCAAAATTGAGGATAATATCCAGGAATTGCGACAAAGCATGGGCGTCATTCCCGGTATTGAAAAACGCTTGATTGAGCAGATGCGAACCCAAGCGGTTAAGGAAAAACTGTTTTTATTTTTATTGCAAAAAAGAGAGGAGACTGCTCTTTCTGAAGCCGTGACGACGGCCAAAACCAGAACCATTGACCATGCCCGAAATGCCAAATTCCCTGTTTACCCACGTCGAAAATTGATCTGGTTATTTAGTGCTGTGCTGGGTGTACTGGTTCCCTTTTTATTGATCTTGGTCATGGGGCTTTTTGAGACAAAAATCGATACGGAAGATAGTGTCAAACAAATCACGACCATCCCCATCCTGGGCAGGATTGCTCAAAATAAAGGTAAGGAGCATATTATTGTCAAACAGGGTAGCCGCTCAGCTATCAATGAGATGTTTCGCCTACTGCGTACCAATCTCAACTTCATCAATCACAGTAAGCCCCAGCAAACCATCATGGTGACCTCTTCTGTATCTGGAGAGGGAAAGACTTTTATTGCACTCAACCTTGGGGTGACCCTGGCCTTGTCAGGTAAAAAAGTGGTCTTGTTGGGACTCGATTTGCGCAAACCCAAGATGCGTACCTATCTGGAAGCTGGCGAGGGGGATGGGATTACCAATTATTTGGTTGGGCAAAGCCCATTGGATGATTTGATTCAGGTATATCCCCATCAAAAGAATCTGCACTTTGTCACTTGTGGAACGGTTCCGCCTAATCCAGCAGAGTTGATCCTATCTGACCGAATGCAACAATTGCTAAAAGAGCTACAAGAGCGCTACGATTACATACTCATTGACACACCGCCTATTGGATTGGTATCAGATGCTTTACTCTTGCGCCAATCAGTAGATAATATTTTAATTGTCGTTCGCCATAAGTTTACCCAAAAAGGAATGGTTCGCCATTTGGAAAATATGTACCAGGATGGAGAGTTGAATAAGGCAACGCTTATCCTAAATGGGGTGAAAAACGGCAAGAGCTACTATGGCTACGGTGGCTATTACTATGGCTGCAATCAGTTGGGTAGGAAGTTTATTTTTCTTCGACATAGTATTCCTGATTGTAGCCATAGTAATAGCCACCGTAGCCATAGTAGCTCTTGCCGTTTTTC
>JBCBDH010000177.1:0-10056 GCA_038529855.1 Bacteroidota bacterium
GACCAATCGCTTCGCTCAGCCTGATTCTCGATCATTTAAAGTCAGATTTTCCTTATTTATAGGCTTTTCAATATCATAAGAAATCTATGAAAAAGCTTATCCTACTCTATTTTGCACTACTCAGCACGCCTCTATTTGCCCAAGACAGCTTGCTCATCGAATACCTGAGGTCCAATACCCAAGCCATTGCGCTCGATAAAGGGCAACTAAGCGGTCCTGGAGCTGATCTTTTGACCAGCGCTGGTGCTCAAGCTTCTTTTTTCCTAATTGGCGAAAGCCATGGTCTGGCAGAAACGCCTCAATGGTCAGCAGCCCTCTTTCGCGCATTCAAAAAGTATGGCTACCGCTATTATGCCACCGAAACGGGCCCTTATACTGCTGAGTTTATACAAAGTATGGCAGCTCAAGACAACTATCCGCAAGAAGTAGCGGCCTTTCTAAAAACCTATCCTTGGAGCATGCCCTTTTTTGGTTGGGGAGAAGAGTGGATGCTTGTAGATGCGGTAATGGAAGATGCCAAAGGCGATGAGGCGCTTATTTGGGGCTTAGATCAAGAATTTGCCGCTTCCTTTCGAATGCATTTTAAACGACTCATGGAACAAGCCACTACGGCGGAATCCCAAAAGATAGCCAAAGACTACTATGAATTGTGTGTCTCTCTCTATACCGAATTTGTCACGACCAAAAATCCAGGTAAATCCTTTATGATGTCAGCTCAGCCTGAGGATTTTCAAAAACTAAGAACTGCTTTTCAAGGACAAATCCAATCGCTCGATTTGATCCGCGAGTTAGAGGAAAGTGCCCAAATCTATCAACTTTGGTCATCGCGAGAGACTTACCGCTCCAACTGTATTAGAGCAGAGATGATGAAAAAACACTTTTGCCAGTATTATACCGTAGCTAAGGAGCGAGAAAAGCAACCTAAGGTCCTGTTTAAGTTTGGTTTAAATCATATGTTTAGGGGGGCGAGTGCTTTGAATATTTACGACATTGGTAACTTTGTCAGCGAGCTGGCCAGTCAGGAGCAAAGCGAATCTTTTCACTTGGTAGTCTTGGGTCGAAAGGGAACGGTCAATGCCTATACTCCATTCAGTTCCAATAAAGCGGATCAACAAAAAAGCTATGATGCTTTGGAGAGTTATCGAGAGTTTGGCGTAGCGAGTATACTGGCTGCCACTTCCGAAACGGAGGCCTCAGTTGTCGATTTTCGGCCTTTGCGAAAGGCTTTATTTGATCGCGTTTTGAAGGTCGAAAATGCGATGATGGAGCGAATGATTTGGAGTTATGATGCCATTTTAGTGCTTCCAGAGGTTCACGCTTCCAGTTATTTGGGGAAATAGAAATCCATATAATTCGCTAGGCCGCTCCTATTCCCTGATTATCTTTAAGGAGTCAAGTTTATCTATTCAAAAGAAGTTGATGCGATGAATCAGCAGAATATCAATTTGTGGATACGCTATTTATTCCCCTTTTTCCTGGCTGGCTTTCTGGGGATGTTGATCTATATGATGGCTCAGTTTAGGGAGCCTCCTGGTTTTAGCTGGTATATTTTAGTCTGGTTTTTTCTGTCCATTTTTGTATTGTGGGAAATGGGCTGGTGGGTGAGTCGAAAATTAGACCCTTTGTTTCCCTGGCGAAAAGGGACTTTTAAACGATTGGTGCTGCAATTGCTGGCCACCAATATTCTGGGAACGCTTATTTTCACCTTTTTATTCATCCTCTTGAATTGGTATGAAAACGCTATTCGTGGCCACGACAATCCCCTGGGATTTCTACACCTCCTGGTCACTATCTCTCAGGCCGCTCTCTTTATCCAAATCATCAATAGTATCCAAATCAGCTATCAATTATTGGAAAATTGGCAGGCCATCCAATTGGAAGCCGAGCAGGAGAAAAAAACACAGGTCATCCATCGCTTAAAGGCCCTACAATCGCAAATTGATCCGCTTTACCTCAACAATAATTTAAGCCCCCTAAAAAGTCTGTTTCTAGAATCGCCAGATAAAGCCAATGCCTATCTCAAAGACCTTTCTGAAGAATACCAAATCCATCAAAACCAACTGGCCAATACCCTGACCAAGGTACAACAAAGCTTGAGTAGCCCAACGGAGAAAAGCTCAGCCCCAACATCTACTCCCCAAAAACCTACCTACAAAACGCGTTTCCTCGTCCGCTCAGGCACTCGCTACACGCTCGTCCCCCTCAAGGACATTGTCACCTTCTACAAAGATGACCTGGTATTGCTCTTTACCCAACAAGGCAAAAAATACGTCGTAGATGCTTCGCTGGAAGAGCTTTATCAGCAGTTGCCCCCCAATGATTTTTTTCGCATCAATCGGCAGTGTATCCTCAATGTCCACTTTCTGGAAGAAATGAAAATGGAGGGTCATCAAATGTTGCTCAGTTTGCGTATTCCCTTTCCCAAGAGTCTCGCCGTCAGCCAAAGAAACGTCAGCGCTTTTAAACGCTGGGTAAGAGAGGAATTGAGCTAGCTCAACCCAAGTAGTCAGTATTCGCGTAGAATTTCGTACTCTTACCCTAAGAGTCAGAAAAAATGCCAATGAACAAAAACGAAAAAAGACCCCCTGAACTGCTGTGTATTGGTTTGCTATGCCACGATCTGTACCAAGGGCGCAATTTGCTGGGCGGAACAGCCTCTTATTCCAGTATTATGGCCAGTCATTTGGGCTTGTCAACGGCTGTCTTGACGAGTGTAGGCGCTGATTTTGAGTTTAATGCAGTCTTTGATCAATACCAGATTGAAGTTCACAATATCCTGGCTCCACAAACCACCGTATTTGAAAATACCTATCAAAATGGGGAACGAAGGCAGTATCTCCACGCACGCGCCCATACGCTATTCCCCAAACACCTTCCCCTGGCATGGCAACAAATTCCCATCGTCAAATTTTGCTTGATTGCTGATGAGGCCGATCCTTCTTTTTTACCCTTTTTTCCTCATGCGCTGATAGCGGCAACTATTCAGGGCTGGCTTCGACAGTGGGATGCGCAGGGAAGGGTTAGTTCTAAGCCCATGAATTGGGAACTCCTTCGCCATGTTGACATCGTTTTTATGAGCAATGACGATATCGCTGGCTATGAAGCGGCCCTACCGCGAATTATCGAATTGGTGCCCATTGTGGTAATGACGAAGGGAAAAGAAGGTGCCACCATATGGCAAGCGGGGCGACTATTTGACTTCCCTGCTTTTCCCACACAGGAAGTTGATCCTACTGGTGCAGGAGATATTTTTGCCGCTTCCTTTCTGGTTAAATATCGCCAAAGTGGTCATATTGAGCAGGCCGCCGCCTTTGCTCATTCTGCTGCTTCCTATATTGTAGAAGATTATGGGATCAAGATACCAAGCATAGAAGCTATCGAAGACCGCTGTGCGCTTTACCTCAAACACTGGTTGAATTATTAGTCCTCGTATTTATCTGATCATTGGTCTTGTCAAACTATTGATTTTTAAGGCTTTGTTCGTTATCTTTATAATTCACTAAAAGTGAACAATTAAAAATAACGAACAGTGTTAATAAAAGATATAGTTTTTGATGCCACGAAGTCGCTTGAGAAATGGACTACCCTACTCATCGCGGTCACCCCAAATGGCCAAAGATCAGACGGCTTATTGAAGATAGGGAACCAGGAGCCATGTACTATCCTGGTAAAAAGGGAAGTTCACCTTTCCAACATCCCCAAGCTCATTATCCAATTGAGCAAATTGCGCAATCCCATCTTGATCGCTCAATCTATATCTCGCCAGGCCAAAGATCAGCTTAGACGTGAAAATATCAACTACCTTGATATTGCTGGTAATTGCTTTATCAAAAATAGCCATGGGCTATTTATTCATATTGAAGGTAAGCGAAGAGAAAATACTGAGATACAAAGAAAGCACATGACATACCACAAAAATGGAATCAAACTCATCTATGCATTATTATTGAATAAGGAGCTTATCAATCAATCTTATAGTAAAATGGCTCAAACTGCCAATATTGCCAAGAGTACTATTGGAGGTATTCTAGCTGATCTAAAAGAACAAAACCATTTAATTTCTATTGATAAAGGACTTAAAAAACTTTTTGACCGTGAAAGGCTACAAGACAAATGGATAGAAGCTTTTAATACCAGATTAAGGCTTTCATTGCTGAGGGGGAGGTTTAGATTTCTTCCTAACACAGAATGGAAAAAAATGAACTTGGGACAAGCTGCTTTTTGGGGTGGAGAACCAGCAGCCCATTTATTGACTAGCAGCCTATCTCCTAGTGAATGGACCATCTACTCTGATAAAGATAAGCAAGCATTGCTTAATGAACTACACCTAATTCCAGATCCAATGGAGGGGAATGTTATCGTATACAAGACCTTTTGGGGCAGCAGTAAAGATAATATCTCATTTACTCAACCTGGCTTACCAATAGTCAATCCACTATTGGTATATACTGATCTTGTGGGCAGTAATAATCCTCGAAATTTCGAAACGGCTAAAAGAATATATGAGCAAGAGCTATCCCCCTATATTACTGCATAAACTAGCAGACGAGACGGTTATTGAAATACTACAGGCTATTATCCCTATTTTTAACGAATTAGAAATCGCCTACTTTGTTGTTGGTGCATTTGCCAGAGATATTGCACTATTAGCAAGGGGCTATGATGAACAGCCAATTAGAAAAACCAATGATTTGGACCTAGCTGTTATGGTCGCTAATTTCGAAGAGTTCGAACATTTAAAAGCAAGGATAAATTCTTCCTCCGTAGATTTCACCCCTCACACTTCTGAACCTTATAGAATTCTATTCAAGAAAAAATACGAACTAGACCTATTACCTTTTGGCCAGATCGAAGACGAAAAAGGAGATGTTACTCTAATTGCTAAAAAAACGGTTGTCCTAAATATGCCAGGGTTTTCCAATGCATATTTTGCTGTAGAAACGGTCGAAACAGATCAAGGATTTAATCTCAAAGTAAGCTCTCTGCCTGGTATTGTTTTATTAAAACTAATTGCTTGGAATGACCGCCCCGCGGAGCGCAGAAAGGATATTGAAGATATAAGCTACATTATCAAAAACTTATACTTACTTGAGATAGAACAAATTGCGAATGAGGATAGTGATATACTTGACTTACTCGAAGAATTTGATCCTGAGCTATTTACTTATGCAGTGGCTGCAAGATACCTTGGCCGAAAGATCAGATTAATGCTCAAAAATGATAAAGCACTGTATTCAAAAGTGCAGAAAATACTTGAGGAAAATATACAGGATATTGAAAAAAGCGATATGGCCCGAATCATGTCCTTCAAGACGCTCAAAAATGCTGTACTTATCATCCAACAAATAAATGATGGACTAGAAGACATACAACCGAAAGATTAATTATAACGCTATCTCTCCTACCGCTCATAAACCAATCGCCCCGCCAAATAGGTCTCCAACACCTTTGTCTGACTAATCTGCCTTGGTGGAATTTCAAAAAGATTGCGGTCTAAGACGATCAAATCAGCAGCTTTTCCAGTGGTGATGCTCCCAACGCTGTCTTCCTGTCGCATCACATAGGCGGCATCCAGGGTATAGGCTTGGAGGGCCTCCTCCAGGCTTAGATTTTGGGGGCTGCGCGTGACGGCGTTTTGCAGGCCGACGAAAGGATTGAGGGAGCTGACATCCCAGTCGCTGCTGAGAGTGATTCGGGCATTGGCGGCTTTTAGGCTTTTGAGGGGGATGTTGTTTTCGTTGAGGGCGGAGCCGATGAGGTAGTCATTGTCATGCCAGTTCATGGGCTGAGTGAAAAAACCAGCCACTTGGGCATCAGCGGTGACGTTGAGCTGGGCGAATCGGGGGTAATCAGAAGGGGCGACGTATTCGACGTGGGTGAGGCGATGGCGGCCCTTGGAGCTGGCGCTTTGCTCTATGGCATTTAGGGCCTCGTGTACCCCTCTGTTTCCTATGGTATGGATGTGAAAGTCAAAACCTACCTTTTCCAATTCGGTGATGTAGTCCGCTATCCTTTGCTCTGAGAAATAATTCAAGCCTTTATTAGTGGGCAAAGCAAAGTAGTCGATCAAATAATCGTCGTGCATGGCAGAAGTCGTATTGTGAATAATGCCATCACAGTAGAGTTTAATTTGATTGATCTTTAGTAAGCTGTTGGGATTATTGGAATAGAGGGATTTTAGACGGGCCAATTGGCTGGCATCCTCCATAGCGGGATAGGCCCAAAGGCCCAATACAACTCTCGCGGTAAGCAGCCCTTCATCAGCAAGGGCTTGCCAGGTATTGTGGTGTTCTCGTTTCCAATAGGTGCGGGCATCACAGATGGAGGTGATGCCGTGTTTGGCCAGCTCGGGCAGGGCAAACTGGATCAGTCCATCGCGGTCTTTTTGTGCGCGTTCTGGTGTGGGGCTTAGGGCGATATCGAAAAGTAGGTTACCCGCATTATCAATGAGTAGTCCGTTGGCTTCCCCATTGGCTTCTCGCATAATAATACCTCCTGGGGGATTAGGGGTATTGGCATTTACGCCCATCTGTTCGAGCGCTCGGGAATTGCACCACACGGAATGGGAGGTTTGCTCCATGATCGCTACTGGTCGGTCAGGTGCTACCTCATCTAATATCGCTTTGGGGAGGCGCGTAGCGGATAGCGGCACATCGATCCAATGCCCCCAGCCCAATAACCAATCATTACCAGGATTCTCTTCCATGGCCTTGGCCACATCATCTGCATAAAGCTCAGGGTCTTCTACCCTATCATCCAGGATAAACTGAAAATTATCAGTTGCGGCTTCGAGGGGATGGAGATGAACATCGTGAATGCCAGGCATGACAAAAGCGCCCTCCAAATCAAACTGTGCGACCTCCTCTGAGGCCATCGCTCTCGCTCCTTCCCCATTGCCAACAAAGCGGATGATGCCATTCTCTACATAAATGGCCTCTGCCCAAGGTTGGGTCTTATCTACCGTGTATATCTTTCCATTGAAAAAGACAAAGGTATCGCTATCTATAGGCCCAGCATCACTGCTTGTTTTCTTGCAGGTCAAGCCTGCAAAGATGGCCCAACTGAGCAAGGTGAGCATATGTAAAGTGCTTATTTTCATGTTATTTTATTGGGTAAAGTGATCAACTAGCTGGTTGGAGTGCCATTTATAATAGGTGTGGGTGGCCTTGTCGGAGTGAATTGGCTCACTCCGACAATATACTGGCTTTCCTATAATTAGTGTTAGCAGCGCTCAGTGTCGGAGTGGCCCTGCCGACGTTGGCACTTTGGCAGGGAGTCACTCCGACAGGGCAGCCCGCGCTAAATAATTGGCATAATTAACCTTCTGCTCCTTCCAGTCGCCGCGCGGTTTCCCACTCTATGGCAACAAGGGCTACGACGATTAATATTTCAATGATGAAATAAGCCCAGCCTAGTGTAGTTAGCACTTGGTAATGTTGTAGGGCCAGGCCAATGGAAATCAAACAATAGCTCAAATTAGCCAAAGCAATTCCTCGAATAAAAAAGGCGATGTTTTCCTTTACTCGAAAAAAGCAATAGGCATCGTAAAGGGCAAATAAGCAGGGCAGAAAAGCCAAAAAATATAAGCTATTGACTGGCATGCCAATCCATTCCTGTAACTGAACCAATACCACACCCAGCAAAAAAGCGGATAATAAGGCACCCAAGCCATCTATCAAAAACAGCCGTTGGGGGTTTAAGGTCATACTTTGGAGAATGCGATCAAACATATCAGGTGGTGCTTGATGGACTTTTTACCGCTTAGCTAATGTGGCGGCAGTAGCTTTGATGCCATAGGCATTTAAAGCTTCCTAAAAATACGTTTTTTCATCAAAGCGGGCGCTGCCCCAAGCAATTCTTTAGCTTAAAGTTTGTCGGAATATCAAAAGGCTTTATCCAGACTTTAACTATCTTTATTTGTACTAGCCCAAATGAGTACCCGTCCAATTGTTCAACTAATTGTAATGCTCAACTATTGAAAAAAGCAAAGACCACCCGCCGCCTCGCCGCCATTATGTTTACCGATATTGTGGGTTACACCGCTTTGATGCAGCAAGCAGAAGCTAAGGCTGCAGCGATTAGAACTCGACATCGACAGGTATTTGAGCAAAGACATCAGGCCCATCAAGGAGAGATTTTACAGTATTTTGGGGATGGTACCTTGAGTATTTTTCAAAGTGGTGTGGAGGCAGTAGCTTGTGCGATTGCGATACAAGAGGATTTACAAAAAGGCGAAAAAGTACCTTTGCGGATTGGCTTACACATTGGAGATATTGTCTTTGATGGGACGGAGATTTATGGCGATAGCGTCAATCTGGCTTCTCGAATCGAAAGTCTGGGGATGAGCGGAGCGGTGCTACTGTCGGGTCGATTGAATGAGGAATTGAGCAATCACCCTGATATCTCCACTCTCTCTCTAGGCTATTTTGATCTAAAGAATATCGCTCGCCCCATTGAAGTATTTGCAGTGAATAAGGCAGGTTTAAAGGTTCCAAAACCAAGAGAGCTAAAAGGACAGATCAAACAAAAAGCCAGAACCATTGCCGTCCTCCCCTTTGTCAATAGAAGTGCTGATCCCGACAATGAATACTTTAGCGATGGCATGACCGAGGAAATCATCAATGCCCTATCCAAAATCAAGAGCCTGAAGGTGACTTCCCGTACCTCCTCTTTTCATTTTAAACACAAAAATCTCCCTATTGCCGAAATAGGCCAGGCGCTTCAAGTTGCAACGGTATTGGAAGGCAGTGTTCGATTGGCGGGTAATAAAATGCGCATAACGGCTCAATTGATCGATGTAGCAGATGATTTTCATTTTTGGTCGGAAACATTTGACCGCTCTGTGGAAGATGTTTTTGCGGTGCAAGACGAAATCAGTTTGCTCATTGCCGACCGATTACGAGAGAATATTGGCCATTTCAATATGGGAGATCGCCTGGTTGAAGCCCCAGAAATCCCTCTTGAGCACTATAAAAACTACCTCAGAGCTCGATACCACATCTTAAAAATGGCTAAACCAGAGATAGAAAAGGGTATGGCTATTTTGGAAAGCATTCTTGAGAAAGAAGCTAATTTCGCCTTGGCTCATCTGGCGATGCATCTGGCTTATGCCCTATTGGGCACCATTGGGCTGATGCCTGCAAAGGAAGCTTTTGCCAAGGGGCAGGCTTATCTGGATAAGGCCATTGCCATAGATGAAAATCTACCAGAATGCCAGCTAAATCTCTCCTATATCGCCTTTTTGCAATCCTGGGATTTTACCAAAGGCTACCAACACCTCAATCGGTCTTTTGAAATCAGACCAACAGTGGAATATTACCAATCCATGGCCTCCATGCTGGTCGCAGAAAAAAGATTTGATGCCGCTTTGAACTATAATGCTACCGCCCTCCAACTCGACCCTTTCTCTGCGATCAACCATCACCTCAAAGGCTTTATCTTATATGCCCAGCAAAAGTATCCATCAGCGATTGCCTGTTTTGATCAAGCCCTTCAATTCAACCCCAATTTCATGGCCTCCACGCTTTATAAGGGAGAAGCAATGATCCTGGCAGATCGGGCAGAGGAGGCCCTGGCTTATTTTCAAAGCCTTCCTTTGGAAGGACAAGAGGATGTAATGAAATTGGGGGGAACAACGCTGGCCTATGCCGCTATTGGGAATAGGGAACAAGCATTAGCTGGTATTGACCAACTGGAAGAAGCGCAATCCACTGAACTTACGGAGCGAGCGCTCAATATGTTGATTGTAGGTCACACCATGCTGGGCAATCAAAAGCAGGCACTGGATTTAATCGAACAAGCCATCGAGCTGCGCTTACCCATGTTGATCTATCTTTTTGTAGACCCGCTATTACTCCCGCTCGCCTCCCATCCTCGTTTCCAGAATTTGAGTATGCGAATTTTTGGTAAAGAAAGTTCATTTACCACTCCAAAAAGAAAATACCAGAAATCCCTACTCGATGGAGTTTCGCTACAAAAGTACAAAGCACAATTAGCACAACTCATGCTTGAGGAACAGCCAAATCTCGTAAGGTAAGATCGGGGCGAAGATAGGGC
>JBCBDH010000178.1:0-10037 GCA_038529855.1 Bacteroidota bacterium
TGACGACTTCCTAACCAAGACCCCTCAGGCCGAATTGGACCTTAACGTTCTTGGTACAGAGGATGGGATCAACCTTATGTTGATTGGCGCCTATGCCAATCTCGATGGTTACACTGGCCCTGAATGGGCAACTTTTGGTATTCCTGGTGATTCTTGGTATGGTGCCACTAGTAATTGGCAATACGGGGATGTCCCTTCAGATGATGCCTACAAAGGCACAGAGCAAGGTGACCAGGCTCCACTGGAAGAAATCGAAGCTTTTACGCATACAGCTACCAATCCTTACTTTGCGGGTAAATGGCGCGTAACCTATGATGGTATTGCCCGTGCAAACGACGTGATCAAACTGGTCAATAATACGGAAGGCCTGGATGGCGAATTCGTTCGTCAAATCATTGCAGAAGCTCGTTTCCTTAGAGGTTTCTATCACTTCGAGGCCAAAAAGATATTTAATAATATCCCTTATCTCGACGATACTGCAGAAGAAACGCGCGTTCCTAATACGACGGATACCTGGCCACAGATCGAAGCTGACCTTCAGGCAGCTGTAGATGTATTACCCAATACACAGCCAGAACCTGGTCGTGCGACCAAGTGGTCAGCGATGGCTTTTCTTGCTAAGGCTCACATGTTCCAACAAGACTACGCCGCAGCTTTGCCTTTGTTGACAGATATTATCAATAATGGTGGTTTCCAGCTCACAGCCAACTACCATGAGAACTTCAATGGAGAGTTTAATAATAATAGCGAAACTGTATTTGCCCTGCAAAAAGCAGTTAACGATGGTACAGAAGGGTTCAATGGGGGTTATGGAGATGCTTTGAGTGGTTTGCAAAATGGTCCTGGTGGCTGCTGTGGTTTCCACCAGCCTTCTCAAAACTTAGTAAATGCTTATCGCACTGATGACAATGGCTTGCCTTTCCTCGATTCATTCAATGACGAGAATGTAACCAGCGACGAAGGGGTTGGAGCAGAAGATCCTTTTACACCATATGCAGGTAATATCGATCCACGTCTTGATTGGACTGTAGGTCGTAGAGGTATTCCTTATTTGGATTGGGGTGTACATCCTGGTGCTCCTTGGATTCGTCAGCAGTCTTATGGTGGTCCATTTAGCCCAAAGAAAAATATGTTTTATG
This sequence comes from Bacteroidota bacterium, assembly GCA_038529855.1. Lineage (GTDB taxonomy): Bacteria > Bacteroidota > Bacteroidia > Chitinophagales > Saprospiraceae > JBCBDH01. Next base: position 1,140 of record JBCBDH010000178.1, read on the forward strand.
AGGCGCAGGTGGGTAATATCTCTACCAGCTCTGGTTGGGCACAGATGCCAAACTCTATCAACTACAACTTTGTTCGCTACGCTGATGTATTGCTGATGGCTGCGGAGTGTGAAGTAGAAGCAGGAAGCTTGGAAAATGCCAGAGGCTATGTCAATCAAGTCCGCGTCAGAGCACGTGATGGCGGTATGGTAATGAATGAAGATGGTACTGGTCCTGCGGCGAATTACGTCATTGATGAGTACACAGAAGGTTGGACTAGCCAGAGTATCGCTCGCTCCGCTGTTCGCTTTGAGAGAAGACTTGAACTTGGTATGGAAGGTCACCGTTTCTTCGACTTGGTGAGATGGGGCGTTGCTGCTGATGTAATCAATGCTTTCTTTGAGTCAGAAAAAGGCACGAGAACTTATTTGGCCAATGCCAGTTTTACAGCTGGTAAGAATGAGTACTACCCAATTCCACTTGAAGAAATCAACTTGAGTTCATTGGATGGTACACCAACACTAACACAGAATCCTGGATACTAATCCAGGATCATCCTAGACAAAGAAAAGGGCGGAGTTTCTGAGAAATTCCGCCCTTTTCTGTATCTTAAAGTCGGTCCAAAGAGAAAACATGAAACGACACATTGACTGGCCAATCTTACTGATCTGTATCGCCACCTGCCTATCCCAAACTGCTTGCCACCTATTTTCCGATCCTCCCCTATTCAAAGCCATCGCTTCCAACCATTCTGGTATCCACTTTAACAATTTAGTGGAGGAAACAGACACCTTCAATATCTTAACTGAACAATACATTTACAATGGTGGAGGTATTGGATTAGCAGATTTCAATAATGACCAACTTCTCGATATTTTCTTTACGGGTAATCTAGTCCCCAATCAATTATACCTCAACAAAGGTAATTTTCAATTTGATGAAGTAGGCCAACAAGCTAATATCCAAATGCCACAGGCTTGGTCTTCTGGGGTGAGTGTGGTGGACATCAATAATGACGGTTGGATGGACCTGTATATTTCTGCGACCCTCCATAAAGACTCCTCCCGTCGCCGCAACCAATTGCTGATCAACCTGGGAGCTGATGAGCAAGGTATTCCGCACTTTGAAGATCGTGCTGAGGCTTATGGCATTGCGGATGATGGCTACTCCACCCATGCCGCTTTTTTTGACTATGACCTAGATGGTGATCTCGATCTTTATGTACTCACTGATGTCTTGATCGAAAGAGAGCCCAGTAAATTGTACTCCAAAATAGATGACGGTAGCTCTATTACCACCGATCGCTTTTATCGAAATAATGGCGATGGGACTTTTAGCAATGTCACCCAAGAGGCGGGGATATTGTTGGAAGGCTATGGATTGGGCATTGCGGTATTGGATGTCAATAAAGACCGCTATCCAGACCTATACATCTCCAATGATTTTGTCACCAATGATGTTTTGTGGGTCAATAATGGGGATGGCACCTTTACCAATCGCATTTCGGAATATTTCAAGCATCAAAGTCATTCCTCTATGGGCAGCGATGCAAGCGATATCAATGGCGATGGTTGGGTCGACGTCATGACACTGGATATGCTCCCAGCCAGCAATGAGCGGGAAAAGCAGATGTTTGGCGCCGCGAATTACAATTTCCAATCCCTCGCTCAGCGCATCAATTACGAAGTACAATACACCCGAAACTGCGTCCAGCTCAATAATGGCTTACTCCCCATCAATGGCGATTCGACCATTGGAGCTTTTAGTGATATTAGCCAGGTCTTAGGAGTCAATAATACGGATTGGAGTTGGAGTACCCATTTTGTCGACTTTGACCAAGATGGACAAAAAGACCTGTTCATCACCAATGGCTTTCCCAGAGACATCACTGATTTGGATTTTTCGGATTATCGCTATGGCACCAATCGGATGTTGCCCTCCCAGGATAATATCCTCGATCAAATTCCAGTGGTCAAAATACGCAACTATGTATATCAACAAACGGAGCCACTGTCCTTTCAAGTAATGTCAGAAAGCTGGGGACTGCATGGCCCCTCCTTTTCCAATGGAGCGGCCTTTGGCGATTTGGATAATGATGGCGATCTGGATTATGTCATCAACAACATCAATGATGAAGCTTTTTTGTATGAAAACAGAGCCAATGAATTGTTTCCCGACAATCACTATCTGCGGATTGCGCTAAAAGGGCCAGTACAAAACATTAATGGGATTGGCGTGAAGCTCACCATGAGCTATGGGAATGAGCAAGCCTATTATGAGCATTCGCCTTATCGCGGCTATATTTCTTCGGTTGATCCAGTGGTGCATTTTGGATTAGGAGGGCATGAGCAGGTCGATTGGTTGTTGGTGGAGTGGCCAGATGGGCGACGTCAGGAGCTGGAGCAAGTCCGTGTAGATCAAGTATTGGAGCTGGATTATACACAGGCGATGCCCTTGCCTTTGATTGACGAAGTCAAGCCCACTATACTACAAGCCGCTCCTGCTTCTATCAATATTGATCAGGTGCATAATGACCGCCCCTATATGGATCATCGCGTGCAAATCCTCATGCCTTATGGCATGGCCAATGAAGGACCAGGGCTGGCAGTGGGAGATTTAGACGGAGATGGTTTGGAGGATTTGGTCATGGGTAATGGTAGAAACCAGGCCGCTCATCTTTATTTTCAAAAGCCAGATAGCAGTTTTACTCACCGTATTTTAGCAGATGATTTTGACAATGAGGATACTGGTATTATCTGTTTTGATGCAGATTTGGATGATGACCTGGACCTCTACATCGCCAGTGGAAGTAGTGAGTATGGCGTTCACAGTTTTTCTTATCGCGATCGTTTGTTGATCAATGATGGAAAAGGAAATTTTTTGGTTGATAGCCTGGCCTTACCCAAGATTCAAATCAACAGTTCCGTCGTTACAGCAGCTGATATTGACCGCGATGGCGATTTGGATTTGTTTATAGGCGGCAGGGGTACTCCGCAATCCTATCCCCTACCCGAGCGCAGCTATCTTTTGCGAAATGACGGAGGACGTTTTGTAGATGCGACCCAAGAGTGGGCCCCTGCTTTGGAAGCAGGCGGCATGGTCACGGCAGCCCTTTGGACCGATTTTAATCAAGACAATTGGATGGATTTGATTATCGTAGGCGAATGGATGCCCATTACTATATTTCAAAATAAAGCAGGACAATTACAAAAGATCGACCGCATCGAAGGTTTGGCAGATAGTGAAGGCTGGTGGAAAAGCATCAATGGAGCTGATTTTGACGGTGATGGTGACATAGATTATGTATTGGGAAATCAAGGACTCAACAATCGCTATCAAGCCACCAAGGAGCATCCTCTAAAAATATTGGCCAAAGATTTTGATGAAAATGGCAGCATTGACAATATCATGAGCAATTGGCGGGAGAACGATTACTATCCCTCGCATCTGCGCAATGACCTCATTACGCAATTGACCTATTTGCGAAAAAAATATCCTAAATACGCCTTATACAGCCAAGCCAAAATGGCCGATCTCTTCAGCCCAGAAGAGCGCGAAGCCGCCTATGAAGCAGAAGTCAAGACTTTTGAAAGCTGCTATATGGAAAATTTGGGCGATGGCACTTTTGCCTTATCCCCACTCCCCCTACTCGCTCAGCTCGCTCCCCTCAATGGAAGCCTTTGTGAAGATTTCAATCAAGATGGACATCTGGATATTTTGGCCGTTGGCAATCAGTACCACTCAGAAGTATTTGGTGGCCGACACGATGCCATGAATGGCTGTCTTTTATTGGGTAATGGAGAAGGGCAATTTGAGCTGGCGCCCATGAACCAAAGTGGTTTTTATGTGCCAGGAAATGCCAAGGCCCTGGTCCAATTATATCTTGGTAAGGAACAAATCCCCTTGTTTATTGCCAGCGAAAACCAACAAGCCTGTCGCTTATTTCTACCCCAAGCAAGTACAGCATCATCGCTACAGGTTCAGCCCCAAGCCAAACATTTCAAAGCAATTTTACACTATGGCGATCAAAGCAAACATAGAGAACTCTATCACGGAGCTGGCTATCTGTCCCAATCTTCCAGGAATTTCTTAGTCGCTACCGAACAGCTTGATTCTATTGTATTGATTGACTATCAGGGAAGGTCAGAACACTACCCTATAAAGTAAATGGATTTGATGAGAAAGATCAGTTGTCTTCTATCGCTCGTCGCGCTGCTCCTGCTGAGCTGTGGCGACCCCTCTGCTGGACGTTTTCACCAACATACTGCTCAACACAGCGGTGTTCATTTTGTCAATACCGTAGAGGATAATGACATGTTTAATATCCTCTCCTATGAATATTTGTACAATGGAGGTGGGGTAGCCATTGCCGATTTTGACCGCGATGGGCAATCTGATATTTTTTTTACTGGCAATATGGTCCTCAATCAGCTCTATCTGAACAGGGGCGATTTCCAATTTGAAGAGGTTAGCGAGCAGGCGGGGATTGGCTGTTCTCAACAATGGAGTACAGGCGTAAGCGCAGTAGATATCAATGCGGATGGTTGGATGGATTTGTACGTTTGTACTTCGACGCTAGGAAGCAAAGAAAAGATGCAAAATCGCCTCTTCATCAATCAGGGACTTGATGAGCAAGGGATATTAAGATTTGAAGAAATGGGTGAAGCTTATGGCATAGCAGACCAAGGCTATTCTACCCATGCTGCCTTTTTTGATTACGATTTGGATGGCGACCTGGACCTTTATGTCTTGACCAATAAACTAGAACTAACACCCAATAACAATTACCGCCCGCGTCGCCAAGATGGTTCAGCAGAAAGTACAGATCGTTTGTATCGCAATGAGGGCATAGGCCCTGCAGGTCATCCTGTTTTTAGCAATGTCTCCAAAGAGGCAGGCATCCTTTGGGAAGGTTTTGGTTTGGGTATTCACATTGTCGACATCAATGGGGATGACTGGCCAGATATTTATGTGACCAATGATTACCTCAGCAATGATCTTTTGTACATCAATAATGCTGATGGCACCTTTAGCAATCGCATCTCTGAGTACATCAAACACCAAAGTCATTCAGCCATGGGCAATGACATTGCCGATTTGAATAATGATGGTTGGCCAGAGGTGGTGAGTGTCGAGATGTTGCCTGAGGATAATCAACGAAGAAAAAAGATGCAGGCGCCTAATCAATATGCCAAGCTCCTGAACAATGAGCGCTATGGCTATGATTTTCAGTACATCCGCAATATGCTTTACCTCAATCAAGGCCCCACAGCAGATGGAAAAGTACAATTGGCGGATATTGGCTGTATGACCAATACCTTTGCAACGGATTGGAGTTGGGCGCCTTTACTAATTGATTTGGATAATGACGGGCGACGGGATTACTACATTACCAATGGTTTTCCTAAGGACATCACGGATATGGATTTTGCCCAATTTAGGGTCAAGCGCAATTTGGCGGCCCATAAAAAGGACATCCTCAATGCCATGCCTTCCGCTAAAATTCCCAACTACGTTTACCAAAATCAGGGCAATTGGGTATTTGATAATCGGGCGGAAGCCTGGGGGCTTGGAGAAGCTTCTTTTTCCAATGGTGCTGCTTTTGGCGATTTGGATAATGATGGCGATTTGGATTTAGTGGTCAACAATATCAATACCCCTGCTTTTATCTACGAAAATCGTTTGAATGATGATCTCGAATCTGCCAATCACTATTTGCGCATCCGCTTAAAAGGTCCCAATCAAAACCCACAGGGCATTGGTGCGCGGCTCGCTTTGCAGCTGAGCAAAGACAGTGTCCTTTATGAGGAATTTACCCCCTATAGAGGCTATCTAAGTAGTGTAGAACCCATCTTGCATTTTGGCTTGGGACAGTTGGCGACCATTCCCCAATTGGTCGTCACTTGGCCAGATGGAAAAAAGGAAATTCAAAAAGAGCTTCCAAGCAATCAGCTGATTGAACTGGATTATGCCAACGCACAAATACTGGAAGTTCCAAAGCCTCAAAAGCCTAAGCCTATTTTTCATCCTTCCCATGCCATTCCATACGAACACGAGGAACTGCTATTTATCGACTTCAATATACAGCGTACCCTTCCCCATCAGTTTTCGCAAGGGGGTCCAGCACTAGCTGTTGGAGACATTGATGGCAATGGAGAAGAGGATCTATTTATTGGAGGTTCTTTTAAAAAAAAGGGCTTATTCTTCTTACAAAAAGATGGACAATTCGAAATGGCAGATCGCCTGCCCGATCAGGAGCAATTGGCGGATGATGGTGGCGCTTTGCTTTTTGATGCTGACAAAGATGGCGATCTCGATCTCTATGTAGTCAGTGCAGGGGTTGAACAGGAACCCAATCATCCAGCTTACCAGGACCGAATGTATACCAATGATGGCAAGGGCTATTTTTCTCTAGATACCTTGGCTTTACCCAAGGAGGTAACTAGTGGCTCTTGTGTAAAAGCGGCTGATTTTGATGGCGATGGCGATTTGGATTTATTTGTTGGGGGAAGGGTAAAACCTGGGCATTACCCACAGGCCGTTCGCTCTCAATTGTTGAGAAATAATAGTCGTGAAGGCGCGATTCGTTTTGAGTCAGCTAATGCCGAGCTTTGTCCAGCGCTGGATCAATTGGGTTTGGTCAGCGATGCCCTTTGGACGGATTATAATAATGACCAAAAGATAGATTTATTGATTGCTGGTGAGTGGATGCCGTTGACCTTACTCAAAAATACAGGGACTGCTTTTGAATCAGTTGCGATAGCCAATGGACTACAGGATAAGATTGGCTGGTGGAATAGCCTAGCCGCTGCTGATTTTGATCAGGATGGAGACATGGATTACCTGGCTGGCAATTTGGGTTGGAATACCTTTTTCAAAGTCAACTCAAAGCAACCACTTACGGCCTATGCAGGCGATTTTGATAAAAATGGAGGCTATGATGTCCTGCTGGGCTGCTACTCCCCCAATAACCAAGGCGAGCAAGCCCTCTACCCCATCCATTCCCGCGACGATCTGATCAAACAGATCACCAAGATGAAAAAACGCTATCTGAAATTTGCCAGCTACGCTGAAGCCCAACTCCCTGACCTACTAAGCGAAACCGAAAAAGCCCAAGCCCTAAAACTAGAGGCCAACTACCTCGCCAACAGCTATATCGAAAACCTTGGCCCAGATGCTAATGGACAGTACCAATTCGCGGTTCGCCCGCTCCCCAAGCTCACCCAGACGGCCCCTGCCTACGGCCTCCTCGCGGAAGACTTTAATGCAGACGGCCATACTGACGTGCTGATGATCGGCAATCAATTTGGCAACGACATCTTCCTTGGCCGCTACGATGCCTCCAATGGCTGGCTACTCCTCAACGATGGAAAGGGAACATTCCAAGCCCAAGATTATTCAAACACCAACTTCTTCGTTCCTGGCGATGCTCGCTCCATCGCTCGCCTCCAACAAAAAAATGGAAAGCCCCTAATCCTCGCCGCTCAAAATCGCGACTCGCTCAAGGTTTTTGACATGCCCGCTGTTGCAGTCGAAAGTCTTCCCCTAAATCCAGATGACCAATGGGCAGAGTTCTTATTCGAAGATGGGCGAGTGCAGAAAGTGGAGTTTTATTGGGGCGGGACTTATTATTCGCAGTCGTCAAGGACTTGGTGGAAGATGAAGGGTTTGGAGGCAGTGAAGGTGTATAAGGGAGATGGGGAGGAAAGGGTTTATAAATTTAAATAAATATATGATTTTTAATTTTTTATAGGGAAGGCCACCTTGGAGGGTGGGTCCCAACCCAAGCCACCGCCGCCAACCGCCAATTTTCAGCTCCAGGATAGATAAAGCTTCGCCACCTTTCGCATTGGACTTATGTTGCAAAAGTCAATCTATGAAAGAACATGTTCCTATAAAGGACGCGAGAAAGGTAAAATTCCATAAACCCAAAAGTCATTTTCTTAGTCCGCCCCTTCAAAAAACTCTCCTAACCACCTAATAATCAGACTTATAAGCAACTCCATTTTTTTCAAAAAAAAAATCCTTTCTCTTTGAAAAAGCAGTGGAAACCACCAATTCTCCCACCCTGCATCACTGATTTCCTTTAAATTTTTACTATTTTCCTACAACAAAACGAATCCACCACAAAAACCCTCGCATGGATAGCTCCAAACGCCTGCTCTCTCTTGACATCTTTCGCGGTATGACCATTGCCTTTATGATCCTGGTCAATAATCCAGGGGATTGGTCCAATGTTTATTCGCCTTTACTACATGCTGATTGGCATGGCTGTACCCCTACTGACTTGGTCTTTCCTTTTTTCTTATTCATCGTTGGGGTATCCATTTCGCTGGCATTGGGCAAGCGCAAGCAAAGAGGAGATGCAAAAGGAGCCATCATTCAAAAAATCCTACGCCGTACCCTGATTATCTTTGGTATAGGTCTATTCCTCAATGCCTTTCCATTTTTTGAAATGGGCAGTTTGCGTATTCCTGGGGTATTGCAGCGCATCGCCCTCGTCTATGGCGCCTGCGCATTGATCTTTCTGTATACTGATTGGAAGCAGCAGGTACAGCTAGGTTTTGGCCTATTGATACTTTATTGGGGTATGATGACCCTCCTCCCCGTACCAGGCATTGGTCCCGCCAATTTAGAACCTGAAACCAATCTAGGGGCCTGGCTGGATAATCTAATTATGCCAGGGCATTTGTGGAGTCAGTCGAAAGTATGGGACCCAGAGGGGCTGCTGAGTACCCTCCCCGCCATCAGTTCAGGGTTGGCAGGTGTACTGACTGGAACCTGGTTGAAAAGCAAACGAACGCACAACAGCAAATTAGTGGGCCTTTTTGGAATAGGGGCATTATTGATTTTTGCTGGGCTAACTTGGGACTTGGCCTTTCCCATCAACAAAAAAATATGGACCAGCTCTTATGTCCT